>JAIRMX010000227.1 GCA_031258375.1 Elusimicrobiota bacterium
GAAAGCCCGAGCATATTTAAGGCATTTGCAGACGGAGGAGCGGGAGTATTAGGGGGAGCGGTATTTTCGGCCATACCTTCGGCGGACAGGATACAGCACAGATTAAGGCTTAACATGGCAAGAAAGCAGGGAAAGAAATATTTTAACGAATTGAGGGAGGGCGGGGCGTTGACGCGGGAAGGGCAGCCTAATGCGGAAATTACAAGGAAATTATGGAGAGAGACAAGTAAAAATCGCAACCCACAGTTTTATAAGAATATTCCCAAAATAAGGGAGTTATATTCTACGGGTAATTATTATGGCCCCGAACCGAATTATAAACCAAGAAAAGATGACATAAAGCTATGGCATTACTTTAGAGAACCTAGCGGCAAAATGGAATTACAGGTTGGCGCAAATGATAGAAATAGAGTAGCTTATTTTTTAAAAGAACTTGAGGGAAGCTCCACGAAGTCTACGTCTATCCGTTTCGCTTCCCTTAATAATATTATACAACCAACGTTGCCAAAAGTCAACGGTATAATTGAAAGGTTATTAAACCCGTATGGAACGGGAGCGGCTGGGAGCAGTTTAATCAACGCGCTTTTGAACTATAAACCTTCCAAAAAGAAGTAGCCGCTAAGCCGCCGACATAAGCGGCAGTTTGCTCACGTCGTTTTGCAGATGATTCAAGGCGAGATGCCCGTACAGCCGCGTTGTCTCGGCGCTCGTATGCCCCAACAGTTTGCTTACGTGATATAAATCAACGTTATTTTGCACAAGATGGCTTGCAAAAGTATGGCGCAAAGTGTGCAAGCTGCCTTTGTCTTTTAAGCCCGCCTCGTCTCTTATCTTTCTAAATCCGCACCCTAAATATTCAACGTTGAATATGCCGCGTTTTCTCGTCTTCATCTCGGCCATATCTACCACAAGCTCGCTTTTTGCCGTCGGCTCGGCGGCGAGTAAAGCCGCGCGCAAATCTTCGCACATAGGCACATAGCGATCGTTGGCCGTCTTTGCCGGCGCAATGTACATTGAGTTTGCCGCAAAGTCAATATCGCTCCATTTAAGCGCGGCTATCTCGCCGCGCCGCAAACCCGCGCGCCCGCCCAGCATAACCGCAAGCTTCCACTTTCCTTTGGCGGTATCGATAAGCCGCTTTAGCTCTTGCGCCGTGTAAAATATTAAACGGCCTTTGCGCTCTTTTAGTTTGCTTATAAGCCGCCAATTTTGCGGCGGGACAAGTTTTTTATCTTCCGCCCATCTCATCATTGCTTTTACGCCTCTTATATAACGGTTTGTTCCCGCATTGCCCGTGCCGCGCCGTATAAACCAAAGCTTGAAATCCTGCAAATACTTTTCGTTGATATCCGCCAAATGCTTCGGCCAGCCAAACCGCTTCATATGCCGTAAAATTTGGCTTATGTGCTTGGCTGTTTTTGCGCTGCGCTCCACGGCGACAAACTCGAAGTATCGGCCTAAGAAATCTTCAAACAAAATATTTCTATAGACCGGAATGTTTACTATGCTCTGAACCTGCTTTATAACGTCTAAGCCGATGCTTTGGCCGGCGGGTAAGTTTTGTATTTCTTCAGTTAGTTTTTTTATTTCCGTTTGCATATTTATACCTCTTTTTATTTGATTTTTTTAGACAACAAAAAAGCCCGACACACAAAATTGTGTCGGGCTTCTTAAATAATACAAATTATCGGATTGTTATTTTTTTATTTTCTTTGTTGCTTGCGCCATTGCCATGGCGGTATTGGATCGGGCTCTTGCCATAAGCCGCGCTTTAAGCTCTTCGCCTTTTCCTGCAGTTTTTGCCAGTCCTCGCATTGCGGAATCTTGCAGTATTGAACGTAAACCCACGCAAGCCCGGCTTCGATTGCGGCGCCGCCGATTTAAATAATACCCGCGATTATTTCCATTTTCTTGGCAAAACAACTTGGCGCATTAAAAATTTTAAAGGCGCAAAAAAAGTTGTTTTATCCGTTCCTTGCGAAAAGTTAGCCGTGCTTGGCGGCAACAGAATAGAATGGAACAGACGTTTTAAAATTACTTTAAGCCCGCGGGTAAAATTTTACGGTATGGTTGGCGGACGGGAAAAACTGCGGCTTATTAACGGCTCCAAAGGCTTAATACATCCGATTAAGGCGCATGAATCTTTTGGGCTTGCTTTGATAGAAAGTTTATATTTCGGCTGCCCCGTATTTGGCACGCCGTATGGCTCTTTACCTGAAATTATTACGAAAGATTTTGGGTTTTTATCAAATAAATCTTATGAACTTTCGCAGGCAATAAAAAACGCGGGCAGTTATTGCCGCAAACTTTGCCACGAATACGCGCGCGATTGTTTCAACTCGCGAAAAATGGCTTTAAATTATTTGCAAAAATACGAGCAAGTTATCAATGGGCAGAAATTAAACCCTGCGCCTCCGCGACTTAAAGAAAAATACGCGGGCTTTTTGCCGTGGGAGTAATAAGGCAGGTGAGAATAGAAAACGCGGATAGTTTTAAATTTTATAAGGATAATAATTAAAGATTAGTTTTATAGACAATATGTTTAAATTAAAATTTTAAAAAACAGATTAAATATGAGCGATAAACCTATTATTTCCATTATAATACCCATTTATAACGTTGAAAAGTATCTTGCGAGATGTTTGGATAGCGTGCTTGGGAAAATTTTTTTAATATTCTCACACAACAGCTCGCGGATATGAATAACAGGGAGTTGTTACGTCTACGTTCATTTTCAATAAGCGACATAAAATGGTTTTTGCGACTTCATATATATACATATTTAAACAAGGAGTAATATGAATATACTTATAAGAATAATTTCGTGGTTTATACCGTCAAAAAAATTAAGAAGAAGGTTACGTAATAAATTCCACAGAATAAACGGATTTAATTCTATTTCATTGTTGATATCAAGAAAGTTAGATAGTATGGCTTTACATCCCCAAACTTTCGGAGATTTTAGAAATAGATTTATAGACCGTGAAGTTGTTTTGGTGGGAGCTGGCCATACTTTGAATAATTATAATCCTTTGCCTAATGCAATACATATAGCTCTAAATAGGGCCTTTTTATATAATAAAATTGGTTTTGATTTTATATTTTCATGTGATTTGAAAAGTATTGAAAAATTTTTGCCACAATTTAATCAATACGAAGGGACGGGAAACTGTATAAAGTTTATTGGCAGAACAGAATTTGAAGAATGTATTATACCTCAATTTCTTATTGACAAAATGGATAGTGTTCGTAAATACTATAGTTTGTCTGATGGTTCTATTTCAAATTATATAGATTATAAAATACCAGTTGATATTGAACGTAATCCTTTATGGGCTTGTTCTACTGTCGCTCATCATGCTTTCCAATTCGCATTATGGGGAAATCCAAAAGCAATATATTTGGTAGGTTGTGATTGTACCGGACATATGAAAGGACATTTTGTAGGAGATGAAAAAAAAATAGATAACCCCACAACAAATAATGATGATAGCGTTGTAGATGGTTGGTATAAATTAAAGCATTTTGCAAGCGTTTATTATCCGAATATAAAAATTGTGTCAATAAATCCGATTAGGTTAAAAGGGTTATTTGAAGATATATATCAATAGTAGTAGGAGGTGTTTTTGTGCAAGTATATGCATTTGTGCCGGCAAAAGGAACCAGCGAAAGAGTTGAAAATAAAAATATGCGTTTTCTTGACGGTGAAAGACTATTTGTCAAAGCTTTGAAAACGCTTTTGCAATGCAAAGAAATTGACAAAGTTATTTTGGACACAGACTCTGAAGAAATATATGAAATGGTGGACTATCTGCCAGTTGAATTTATGCAACGCGATAAAAAATTGGCAAATAACAAAACTGACGGACATAAATTACTTATAAATGAAGTCAAGAATTTTCCCAATGCGGACATTTATGTTCAAATGCTTTGTACTTCGCCTTTTATCAAGCCAAAAACTATAGACAACGTGATAAAAACTTTAAAAGAAAATAAAAAATACGACTCCGCAGTATTGGTTAAAAAAGACAAATATTATTTTTGGACCAATGATAAGCCGCAATACAATATGAACCATATTCCAAACAGTATTGACTTACCAGAAACTATATCGGAATCAATGGGTTTATATGTGATAAGGAAAGAAACCGCTTTAAAATTGAAGAGAAGATTTGGCGACGTGCCGCTTTTAATAAACGGCGATCTTGAAGAATTAATAGATGTAAATACGCCACAAGATTTGGCTTTTGCCCAAATTTATGCCAAAGGATTAAGAAGAAAAGAAAACGAGAGATTTAAACTTATAAGCCATTTTATATCCTCGCCATCACTGTCCGATATTATTGATGATATAAATATAGAAAAACAAGATAAATGCGGCGTAGTTATAAACGGCTGGCAATGCAATATTTCAAATGTCAAACTGTTTGGCAGGGCAAATACTTTAAAACTGCGATCCATAAAAGAAAATGAAGATTTTAGAGGAATTTACAACGCTCTGCATTCTTACGAAAGCATTTCCGAGAATGATATTATAGTGGTTGAAAACGAAGTTGCGGACTTTGCCTATTTTGGAGATTTAAACGCAAGACTGGCGATTAGAAGCGGCGCGGCGGGTGCGATTATCAACGGAGCGACAAGAGATATAAAACAAACACAAATATTAAATTTTCCCGTTTTTGCGAAATCAATAAATGCAAGCGACGTAAGAAGGCGGGCGGTTTTGGATTATATGAATAAACCGATAAAAATTGATGGTGAAACCGTAAACCCCGGCAATTTAATTTTTATAGATGAATGTGCTATGGTCGTCATTTATCAAAAATACGAGCAAGAAATATTAAAACGCGTATTTAATACCTTTAAAAACGAAAAAAATATTATTTGCGATGTTTTGGAAAAGAAAGCCGTTGAAGATATTATAAAACTCCACGGAGAATTTTAAAATTTTTAACATAAATGAATCAATGAAAAAATCAAGGGGCAAATGACAGCTTCTTTATATAATAAGGAATAAAAAGCAGTTCCAAAAATCCTTACGGCGACGGCAAAGCCTCGCAAAAAATAGTAAACGAAATAAAAAATTTTGGAGGGGATAATCGCCAAGCCTCCGTCTGCGCGCCATTTCAGGGATAAACATATTAGCTGGCAGCCAACGCACTTCCAAAATTCTTATCTTTTGCTATTTTTGGAAGTACAGTTCCATTTTTTATTGACTTTCTCTGCCTCTTTTTGTAATATAAACATATGATGATAGAAAGAGAACAATACCTTAAAAAAATACGATTATATAAAGATAAGAACCTTATAAAAGTTGTCAGCGGCGTCCGCCGCTCGGGCAAATCCACGATTTTAAAGATATTTGCAGAAGAATTGTTGCAAAGCGGAATAGAACCGGCTCAAATTATTTCAATAAATTTTGAAGATATGGCTTACCGCGAGCTTTCGGACCATATAAAATTATACGAATACTTAAAACCCAGAATAAATGCAAATCAAAATAAAAAAAGCTATATATTTCTTGACGAAGTACAAAATGTTTCGGATTTTGAAAAAGCGGTTGATTCCCTTTACGTCCAAAAAAATACCGACGTTTATATTACCGGTTCCAACGCAAGGTTTTTATCTAAAGATTTAGCCACGCTTTTAACCGGCAGATATATAGAAATAAAAATGCTGCCTTTGTCTTTTGCCGAGTTTGCCTCCGCGTCAGAGGACGAAACAAACCTGAGCCGCTTATACGATAACTACGTCAATTATAGTTCTTTCCCGTACGCGGTAGAATTATTTAAAGACGACCCCGCCGGCGTTAGAGATTATTTGCAGAATATTTATCAAACCATCGTTTATAAAGATATTGCCGTCCGTGAAAAAATCAAAAATACTCTAATTTTGGAAGACGTTATTAAGTA
>JAIRMX010000032.1 GCA_031258375.1 Elusimicrobiota bacterium
TAAATTGTTTTTTATATCGTCGATTTCTTCATAAGCGGTTTTGGCGCCTAAATCGACGGCTTTCGCAGCCTCATTACGCATATAAAAATTTAAGTCGCCCACGCGCACTCCCAAAAGAAAATCGGCGTTCTTCTCCGAATTTTCAGTTATAAGCGCGCCGCGTATGTCTCCGCTGCGCACAATATATCCTAAAATAGTCGTCGGCACGGTTTTAGAATAATCCGGCAGAGCTAAAACGGCAAGCACCCACCCAGCTCCCATTTCGCGCGCCAAATCAACCGGAATATAATCGACAACGCCGCCGTCAACTAAATAACGCTGCCTGTATTCTACCGGTGCAAATATTCCGGGCAGGTTCATACTTGCCCGCACGCCCAAAGCCACCGGCCCGCTGTCAAAAATAACCCGTTCTCCGGTTTTAATATCCGCGCTTGCACAAGTCAATGGAATGGCAAGATCTTCGTAATAAACCGCGCCTATTTCGTTTGAAATGAAATCTTGAAAGTTTTTAGAAGAAAATAATCTGTTGCCAAAAACATATCTCATCACGCCGATTAAAGAAAGGTCTTTTGATAAGTAAGAAAGGTTCGGTTTTGCGGCAAGCTCCCTCATTCTCTCAAATGATACTCCCGCGCTGTACATTGCCGATACTATGCAACCCATTGAAGCGCCGGACATATAGTCTATAGGCACGGAATTTTCTTTAAGAACTTCCAGCACGCCGATATGAGAAAACCCGCGAATTCCGCCGGCGGAAAGCGTAACGCCGATTTTAGGCCGATTTTCCTTAGGAAGAGAAACGAATTTGCTCCACAAAAAATCGCGCAGTAAATGCTCTTCTTCTTTATTTGTTAAAGCCGGCGCAAAAGAATAGCAGAAAATTGAAAAAACCGAAAATAAACACAGAAATCTAAATTTCATATTACAAATTAAAGACGGAGATCTTGGCCTACCGCGAGTTCAAGGCCGGCTATCGCAAGCATTTGTTGTTTGACGCCTTCAAGGTAGGAAACTCCCGTTTTATAATAATAATCAAATATCTTGACTATATCTATATTTTCAAGCCCGCTGTTTTCCACGTCGGATATTTCTTTATTCATTTTTTCCCATTTGTCGGCGCGCGCAGAAACTTCTCCCTGCCAGTACATTAACTTATTATAAGCCTCCCGTACTTGCACTCTTATTGAATCTTCAATGGCGGCGCGTCTTAAAACGGTTTGACGCTGCTCGGCTTGTTTTTGTTTTAATTGAGTGCCGAAATCATAGCTTAACGGCAGTTTTAACGCCAACGTAGCCTGAAAATTTTCATCGGTCAAATTATTGCGCCCGAGCCTGTCGTAGCTAAGCCCGAGTATAACGTCGGGATATCTTTTGGCAAGCGAAAGTTTTACGGCGATATTGTCCATCTCAAGCTTATATAAGGCGCTTTTAAGTTCGGGACGCAATTCCATAGCGAGCAAAGTTATTTTTGCAAGATCGACTTCGACGGGATTATAAATAAAATCGCCGGCAATATGAATTTTGCTGTTAATTTCTTTATTTAAAGCGTTAAGCATTTTGAGATGAGACGCCGCAAGCTCTTCTTCCGTTTTCCCGATTTCTCCCTCCAGAACGGACATTTCCGCATTAATCAATATCCGCCGCCATTTCTCCGAGCCCGATTTTGAAATTATTTTTCTGGCGCGCCGCGCGGCGTCTTTTATTAAAGTTTCTTTATTTTGTAAAAACAGATAGTTCAAAAACGCCTCTTTAGTCTTGTATATTACGGACGATTTTACGGCTTCGTAACGGCTGAGAGCTTCTTTAAGCGTGGCATTTGCCATGCTGACAGTACTTGAAGTGCGCCCGCCGGTATAAAGATATTGCGTGGCCTGCACGCCCGCTCCGTAAAAAAAATCGTCGCCTCTATGTCCAGTTTCCGGCATAATTAAACGCAGTCCTAAATTATCCGGCAGTACGGCCGGATAATCAAGATTGTAGGCCGTAGCCGCGGCGTTGACGCTGATTTGCGGCAAATATAAAAATTTAGCTTCTTTAAGACGCTGTTCCGCTATAATTACGTCTTGCTCGGTAAGCAAAAGCTCGTAATTATTTTCCAGCGCAAGTCTTATCGCGTTTTCAAGCGATATGGGATCGTTATCGTCGTAAGAATATTTTATGCGATACTTTTGCGCAAATAAATTGCACAAAGAAATTAAAACTATCAGGGAAAACGCGGCTATTTTTTTAAACATTTTTATCTCCTTTTAAATATTTTCTATATGCAATTTATCGTGAAATTTATTATTAAATTATAAAATATCCACATTTTAAATAGTGTTATAATAAGTATTTTTTATTTTATTCCATTCTTCTATATGAAAATCCTTAATTTCAGTTGATACCTTGGCGTCTTTAATCAAATTTTTGGTTTAGCACCTCAAAAAATCTTCGTAATTGTTTATAAACCGCAAATAATATTTGAGTGTTGTTAGAATGCCGTTTGCTATGATATCCACACTCCGTTCTCTTTTAATTTTAAGAACTATATCTGCAATTTTCTTTTCTTCGGCAGCATTTTTGAAACTATTCCGAAAAGTCGTGAGAATATAGTATCTGTCAACTTTAACATTGCTTATCTTTTTTATTACATCAAAAATTAAATATTTATCAATGGGGATATTGTGTTTAATCTCCACTATTTCAAAAGGTCTTCCTTCTTTTGTATATATTTCTATATCGCCAAAACTATGTTTATCCGACGAGGTATGTGCCTGTAAAGGAACAAGTTTCTTATCTTTATATCTGTCAAACTTACCAAAAAGGACTTCGTAAATTGAATATATTGCAATTACAGGCAATCTTGAACTTTTCTTAATCTTAAAATGTTGAGAAAGCATAGAGAGTATTGTATTTATATTCAGGTTCCCAACATTTTCAGTTTTATACACTTCTGTTCTACGAAATAGCGCCTCATTTGTTTTAGATATCTCCCTCAAACTGAAAAACAAATAAACAAGATATCTTTTAGGGTCTTGTTTGAAAATTTCTATCTGGTCAAGTATATTTAGAAAAGCCTCTTTAAGTTTCGTGTTTCGTATTTTTAAACTCTTTCCATCTTTTTTAGTCCATTTGATTTTTTCTCTAGTAGCCAATGTCAAAAAAGCACTTTCCTTATTTGCATATTTCGGGAAATTATCTTTGAAAAAAGGAGATGTCATGTGTGTATCCAACACCCTTGCAGAATAACCATTAGCAAAATCTGTTCTATGTAAACGGATATCCTGCTTTGGCGATATTATTTTTTTTAATAGGCTAGTAGTTAGAGCAGAAACTAAAGATTTATTATTCTCTATATTTGCAATCAATATAGCTATGTCTTTTTTTACTATGATTGGTATACTATCAGTGTTTAATTTAGATGCGTCCTTATATGCATTTTCTAAAATATCTCTCTCATTCATAAGAAGAATTCCTCATAATTATCCGCTTCCTTTATTCTTTCTTCCGATAATAATACATATTCGGGACTTATCTCTATCCCCAAATATTTTCTTCCAAGATTTTTAGCGGCAACACAAGTAGTCCCGCTGCCGCAAAATGGGTCTAATACAATATCGCCGCTATTAGATAACAATTTTACTAATTCCTGAATTATGTATAAAGGATATACTGCAGTATGTTTATTACCCTTTGTTATTTCAACAGGACTTTCTATTAAATCCTTTTTCATAGCATTACCTGTTATTTTAATTATTGTAAATCCGTTTCTTCTAATTTGATTGTTTCGTCCGCCTTCCATACCGCCGTATGCTTCTTTATGGATACCGCGAATTTTCATTCTAAAACTTTCTATTTTCCCAAGTTGCACTTCTTCTATAGCCTTCTCTAATTCGCGGGTTGCATTCTCTTTTTCTTCCGATGTTAAATTTGATTGATTTATAATATCAAAATATTTTATTCCTATTTTTGAAAAATTTGAAGTTGTCTTTTTATTTTTTCTATCTAAATGACTTAAATATTCGTCTATCTTAAAACAATAGTCTTTGGTTTTGGCAAATATAAAAAAAGGCTCGGTGGATTGTATCAATTTCCTACGCTCTTGTCTCGGAGTAGGATTTGTTTTTGCCCAAGTAATTTGATTTATTAAAAAAACCTTTTTATTTTCTAGTACTTTAAGAGCAAATTTATACGGAATCAACAATAAATTGCCATTTAAATATTTATCGCCCATATTAAAAACTATTGCCCCTGTTGTTTTTATTACGCGGGAACACTCGTTAAATATAGGCAATAGATTATTTATATATTCGTCTTCTGTCGCTTCATTGCCAATACCTCCGCAACCATAATCTCGCTGTTGGTAATAAGGCGGAGACGTAATTATCAAATCCACGCTATTATTCGGCACTCTTTTTAAGAAAGATAAAGCGTCGGAGCAATAAACTTTATTTAATATTTCATTGATATCTAAAATATTGTCATAATAAGTCTTTCTCGTCAAATTATAGTATGTTTGCAAATTTCCCATTATTATAGTCCTACAAAAGATAATTACTGCTAGTATGTATAAAAATCACGTTAAGTAGAAGATACGACTTAGACTTTACTCCAATTTGTCTTCAGCGATATTGCCAGATTTCAATTTCGGCTCAAGAGTATCCATCATAGCGTTGAATTCGTCCGCCAAATCCTCGCAGGCGTCGCCGTCTCGCAATACGGCGCGCGCGCTGTAATCGCCTTGCGCTATTTTTTTACAAGTCATTTCCAATTTATACATAGGGCCGGCTATTTTGTTTGAAAGTATCGCGGTAATCAAAGCAAAAACAACGCAGCAAACGATAATTTTTAACAAAAAAACAAACAGCATATCGTAGCCTTTTTCAAAAAATACCTGTATTAAAACAGGATGATCTTTAAATACGCTTCCGGCCAAATTAATAAATTCATAAGCTACAAAGGATAAGCAAAACAAAACCGAAAACAGCACAAAAAGAATCATTTTATACTGAAAGGGTTTTTTTATAAAAAGTATTTTTCTTTGGAATTTTTTGTTTGCCATAACTTTTATATAAACGTGTCGGCTATATCAAGCCATTCCCGCGAAACGGTTTTAAGGGTGCAAGTCGCGTCTTTTAGTTGAACGGGAACTACTATATTGCCTTGTAAAGCCGCCATCACCCCAAATTTTCCTTGATGCACAAAATTAGCGGCGGCTATCCCCATACGCGCTCCCAAAACCCTGTCGAACAAAGTAGGCTCTCCGCCGCGCTGCATATGCCCTATGACCGCATAACGCGTTTCAATGCCGGTTTTTTCTTCGACTATTTTCGCAAGCTGCTCGCCAACCGCCCGGTCTTTTAAAAGAATATGTCCGAAATCGTCTTTTGCCTGCACTTCGCCGGCGCCGGTAGTCGGAAGGTCTACGGCTTCGCTGGTCACTATAAGAGCGTATTTTCGTTTTGAATAGGCGGTTTTTATTTTTGCAGTCATATCGTCAATATCCACGAGCCTTTCCGGCAGGCAGTAATAATCCGCCGCGCCGCCGATTGCGGTGTATAAAGAAACCCAACCCGCGTGTCGTCCCATAACTTCAAGCACTATAACTCTGCGATGCGACATAGCCGTATCCCTCAAACGCTCAAGCGCTTCCATCGAAAGAGTGGACGCCGTGTCAAAACCGAAAGTGAAATCGGTACAGTTTAAATCATTATCCATAGTTTTAGGCACGCCGACAACGTTCATTTTGAAATCTTCGTAAAGTCTGCTTGCAACGCCCAAGGTATCTTCCCCGCCCGAGCTATCAGCGCGTAAAGATTATTATCCGCAAAAGTTTTGCGCACCGCCTCAACGCCGCCGTCCCTTTTGTAAGGATTTGTGCGCGAAGTTCCAAGACATGTTCCGCCGCGGCAAATAATATCTTTAACTATATCCGTATTAAGCGGGAGAGTTTTATTTTCCATAATGCCGCGCCATCCTTCTTCAAACCCTATGCATTCGTATCCAAGCTTCTCTGCCGCGTAAACCGCGCCTCTAATCGCCGGATTTAAACCGGGGCAATCGCCGCCGCCGGTCAATATTCCTATTTTCTTTTTTGACATATTTAAGCTCTCCTCTATATCGCTAACGCGTATTTTAATTGTATAATTCTCTCCGCCTTATTATTGAAATTGCGAAGGGCAAAATCAAATGAAAAACTATCGTATAAGTAAACGCGCACCCCGCCGTTGGCGCGGGAATCGGCAATATTGCGAATATTATCCCATTCGGCCATAACGGAAAATATATCGGCAATATTATAAGCCGCGCCGGCAAAACATGCAGGTTTATCAAATTCAAATCCGTTGACGGTAATATTTGCGCCCAATGCTGCAATAAGGCCGGGCGCTATAATCTCTTTAACCGCCGTAATATACGCCCCGCGCGCGGTCTGCAAATATTTATGCTCGTCGTGATCGTATGCAAAACCCTGATTGTCAAAACCTACGGCTAAGGCCGGCATATCGTCCGAACCGTCGTAAGCGCGCAATTTCAATTGTAATGCCGGCGCCAACAATTTTATATTCTGTTCGTTTGTGCCGATAAGATGCTCGATAGTTTCGCTTACCCCTATGCTGAAACGTCCGCTTATGGCAAAATCAAAATAAGCAAGCATTCCGCCGGCGGAAATTACTCTTGTGTTTATGCCAAACGATCTTGCCGGCAAAATTGACGCCGACGGCGTATCAATAAAATAAACGTCTTCTCTAACCGCGCCGCGAGCAGCTGCGGCAAATAAAAGAAGCGGCAAAAATAAAATCAATATTCTTTTCATTTTTAGAGAAATACCCTCGGATCTTTTTGTTTCGGCTCAAGCACCAGCCAGATATTTTTAAGATCGTAAGTTTCTTTTGTCGCCATAAAATCATTGCTGTCATAAGGGAATTCCAGCATTACAAGCCCTTGCGAAAGTTTTTCCAAATTGTAAACCACGCCTTTTCGCCACATATCTACGGGCGTAGAGTTATTGTGCTCGCGCGGATTCCAATAATTTACAAGCACAACCATACCTTTCTTTAAATCGACCGCGTCGGCTTTATGAACTTTCAAAAGTATGTTGTTTGTTCTTATGGTTTCGCCTTTTTTAGGGCCGTCGACAAATTCCGCCGTATAAAACCCTTTGCTGTCCGGCCCGTCGATCTTTTTTCCTAAAGTATAGTACGAATAAAAATTATTTTCATACATAAACGGCACAAATACGGAATAATATATTTTATTCTCGTAAGATTTTGCCGAGGAACGATTATAAGGCAAATCGTCAAGCGCGGCGTCCTGCGTTTTCCTTTCGTGACATGCGCCTATAAAAAAAGACATTGCTAAAACCGCAACAAGCGGAAAAATTTTTTTCATTTAATCTCTCCCTTTCCATTAATATCGTAAGCCGTTATAAGAGGGAAATTTTCGACTTCAAGTTTGTAAATCGCTTCCGCGCCCAAATCGGCATAGGCGATAATTTCGCTCTTTTTTACACATTTTGCAATAAGCGCGCCAAGCCCCGAATATGTCGTAAAATAAACAACTCTGCCTTTCATCGCCAGCCTTGCTTCTTCATTGCGCTTACCTTTGCCTATAATACCAATTATACCCGTTTTTTTAATAATTTGCGGGGTATATTTATCCATACGCGCGCTCGTCGTCGGCCCGCAGCTGCCGGAAGTTCTGCCCGGTCTCGTCGGAGTAGGCCCCGTATAATAAATAATTTGATTTTTTAAATTTACCGGAATTTTATTTTCTTCAAGCATTCTTTTGTGAGCGGCGTCGCGAAAAGCGTATATAATGCCGCTTATTAAAATTTCCTGCCCGTGTCTCAGCGGTTTTAAATCATTAACGGTAAGAGGCGTTTTCAGACGCGTCGTCATAATATCATCTCCGTATGGCGGTTGGAGTGGCATCCGAGATTTACCGCCAGCGGAAGGCTGGCCATATGACATGGCGCAAATTCTATAAAGACTGCAAGCGCGGTAGTTTTGCCGCCAAGTCCCTGCGGGCCTATTTTAAGATTATTTATTTTTTTAAAGAGCGATTTTTCCAATGCGTCGTATCTTTTATCTTTGTTTGAAGAGCCGATTTTTCTTGCCAAAGCCTTTTTCGCAAGCAAAGCGCAGCTTTCAAAATTACCGCCTATGCCTACGCCCGCTATAAGCGGCGGGCAGGATTTAGAGCCTGCGGATTTAACGGTTTCAATAACAAAATTTTCTATATCGGCCAAAGTTGCCGATGGCGCAAGCATAATCAGCCTGCTGTTATTTTCGGAGCCGCCGCCTTTTAACATGGCGGTAAGTTTTAACTTGCTGCCTTTAATGAAAGAATAATGAATTACCGGCGGCGTATTATCCGCGGTATTTTTGCGCTCAAAAAGCGGGTCTGAAACTATGGATTTGCGAAGATAACCTTCTTTATATCCCCGCCGCACGCCTTCAAATATCGCTGCGGTTATATCGCCTTCTATAAAAAGTTCCGTTCCTATCTCCGCAAAAATAACCGCAGCTCCGGTATCTTGACAAAGCGGAATTAACTCTTTTTGCGCCATATCCGCATTTTTAAGACAAAGCTTTAAAATTTTTGCGGCCGTTCCAGTTTCTCTGCCGGCGGACTTTTTAATTGCGCTTAAAGTATCGGCCGGCAATTTATGCGCCGCCAAAATACACATTTTTTTTACGGCTTCGCAAATTGCGTCGGCTTTTAGTTTTCTCATAAATTTTTACTAACTTCCCTTTATATTATAATAATATCTTAACAAATTACAAAGATATCTTGGAAAATTTCACAAAAATTTATAAGCAAGATGAATAACCGTAGAACACTTTTTCAAGGTATTTTTGTTAATTATTTACATTTTTTAGGGCTAATTTATGTAATATTTATACATAATTCGCCTTGATTTGAGAAAAGCATATATAATATTGGGGCAAATTTATAATAAGTTTTTAAGAACTTCTTTCATGGTTTCTTCGATTATGTCATCCGGCGGGGTTTTGATAAAGCCGTCTTTCATAAGCCGAGCGGTTAAATTTTGAGCGTTCAAAATATCTTCTTTCGTTTTATTATAAGCGTCTTCATAATTTATTTTAACGCGCGAAACGCCTTCTTTTTGCGCGGCCTTAGCAACTTCGGCCGCTTGTAAAGCGTAAACTTCAACGTCGGTCATGAGCGGCAGAATATTATTTTCGCTTATGCCGATATCGCATGCGCGTTTTGCTATGGCTTTTGCCGCGCTGAGAGCCATAGTATCGGTAATAGTTTTTGCGCGGCATAAAAGCACGCCTTTTAAAATACCGGGGAAACAAAGAGAATTATTAACCTGATTTGGGAAATCCCCCCTTCCGGTTGCAACTATATACGCGCCGGCCTGTTTTGCGCTTTGCGGGTAAATTTCCGGCACCGGATTTGCGCAGACAAATACTATGGATTTTGCGGCCATAATATTTATCCACTGCGGTTTTATAGTGTCCGGACCGGGTTTTGAAAGCGCGATTAAAACGTCGGCATCTTTGAACGCTTCTTCCTGCGCGATTAGATTTTCTCCATTAGTTATCTGGCAAAGTTCCCATTGTTTATAAGAGTCGGGTCTGTTTTTCAAATCTTCGCGGTTTTTATTTAGAGAACTTTTGCTGTCAAATATAATTATTTTTCCGGCATTTGCGCCCATAAGAATAAGAAATTTCGCTATCGTCGTATTTGCCGCGCCGGAGCCGTAAAGGATAATTTTAACGTTTTCAATTTTTTTATCCGCCAATTTTAAAGCGTTTATTAAACCGGCAACAGTAACGCAAGCCGTGCCTTGCGCATCGTCGTGCCATACCGGGATATCGCAAGTTTCGCGCAAAGCGTCCAAAACTTTATAACAATTGGGCTGGCTGATGTCTTCCAAGTTTATCGCGCCAAAACTGGGAGCGCACATTTTAACAAAATCTATTATTTTGTCCGCGCTGGGTTTGCCGTCCGCGCCGCGGCTGTTAATGCAAAGAGCAGTGGCGTCTATCCCGCCGAGATATTTCATCAGCATGGCTTTGCCTTCCATAACGCCAAGCCCGCCCGACGGCGTGCAGTCGCCGTCGCCGAGCACGCGCGTTGAATCGCTGACTACCGCGACCGCATTTGCGCGGTTTGACATGTCAAAAGAGGAGTCGTTATTATCCCTAATTGCGGTGGATACGGCAGAAACGCCCGGCGTGTACCACACGTTAAACCAGTTATAGTCAAAAATACCGGCTTTAGGCATAATTGCAATTTTGCCGCCGTAAAATTTATGCATTTTTAAAGCGAGGTTTTTATAAAAAAGCGTTTTTGCTTTTGCCTTTTGTTCGCCGGTTAAATTTTGCGGGATAAGAGTTTCTATGTCATTTAGGTTCATTATATCACACTTTTTGCGTTATTCTTTATTTTGATTATATTCATTAATCATTTTTCCAACGCGGCCTGCATCATCAAAATCTCCGGGCTCTCCATAAAACACATTTTCACCGCTTTCTCCTTTATCAACGGTAAAAATTGCAGTCCTGCTGTTTTCACCTTGCGTGATATTGTTATATTCTTCTATAGGTATTTTATAAATTGTGCCAGAATATTCTGAGACATTTGGAGTATCAGAAGTTATTGACGGATTAACTCCTACAGAACCCAGCATAAAACTTAACAAACTGCTATCTGAAGAAACATACACATACTTTTTTGTTTTACCTTCATATTCATAACCCAAATTTGCTATCCATTTATCAACAGATTTTCCATTTATATTATTAATAGGTGGAATTTTTCCTTCATAATCTGGCTTATAACAAACCTCCGGATTCTCAACTTCTATTGGGGCTATTGAATTATTGTCATTTTGACTGTTTGTTGGCGGAAATAAGGGTATAATAGGGTTACTACTAACAACTGACGGTTGCTGAGCGTTAGAGGAGTCTTCTCCGCATATTTCTTTTTTCCATGCTTCGGGGTTAAAAATAACAGGCTGTCCGCCTATTGGATTCTGAGGCTTCTTACTGCCATCATTCCCTTTATTATCCGGATTTGTAGCATTTTCAGAAGGCTGAGTACTATTTGGCACGCCGCCGGAATTTTGAGGAACATTTGAATCAGTCTGATCTGACGGATTATTCGCGTTAGTATTGCCGCTCGGCGTGCCTTGCGGATTATTTACATTGCCCTTAGAGCCTATGCCGCCCTCTTTATTATTGCCCGACAGTACAGAATTTAGTATCGCGCCTAAAAATCCGCCAAACTTGCCCGTGCCGCCATTTCTGTTGTCATCGCCGCCATCTTTTGCGGACGCTTCTATCTCTTTACGCACGCGGGATATTTGTTTCCCAAAATCCATTCCCTGTAAGCTATTATCAGTCTCCGACGGACGCATAGAAAAGTTCCCAAATGCTCCTGTTGCGCCCTGCCGCGCAACATTTGTCTGCCCTGAACCCGTGCCGGACTGCGTTCCGCTAAAACCGCTGCCCGGCAAATTAAAAGTGTTTGGCAAAGCGGATATAAAATAATTATCCGTGCCGGCAATAAGAAGATTGCCAGCGGCGGATTGTCGTTCATATGACGGAAGCCCGACGGCCGTCTTTTTCGGCCTGACGTCGGGGAAAACGCGGTTTACTTTTCCTGCAACCCGTCCGTAAACTTGTTTTTGATCTATTCTGTCAAGATCGGTAAGAGAGTTTTCGTAAAGCCCCTTAACTCCGGCGGAGCTGCTGCTTGTTTGCTTAATATCCGGCAGCGCTAAAGAGTACTGATTGGCATTATTATCGTAAGAGATCCGTCCTGCGTTTTTAGATAATTCACCCGGGAACTCTTCATAATCATCGTAAACGTTGCCGGCATAAAATACCGCATAATCTTTACTTGGCATATTGCGCGGCGCGGCGCCGCCGGTAATAATATCAAAACCTTTTTTGTAAAAATTGCCTGCCTTTTTCGCGTAATTTGAAAAAAAGTTTCCTTTTTTTTGCATTCCCTGTAAAATCGGCAGAGAATCCGCGCCCGAACCCTCCGGATTAAAGGTAAGAGGTTCGCTTTTATTTTCAGCTTGGCTGGCAATAACGGCGGGGGCTTCTTCCTCAACTTCAAAAATTACGGGAAGAGCTAAAAAAATCGCCGCGCCTGCTGCGACCGTAGTAAAAAGCATAGTATGTTTCATATATATATTTTAGCAAATTTATCCTCTTCGTCCGTCTGCTGGTATAGGTTTGGAGGGTGACATTCGTATAAGCATAGGAATTACCAGCCCACCCACTTCAAAAACTTGCTAATCAAACCCTCGTCTTTGTTCGAAGCTGTGTTTTGCCGAGACGGCGTGGAAGACGGCTGCTTAGATACTTGAGTCTTCGTAGTATTGCTCCCGCCTTTATTTGCAGACGGAGACGTAGCGGGAGGCCGTGCGTTATTAGACCTGCTTGCGTTCTGCGGAGCCGCAGGCCGCTGCTTTGCCTTATTATTTACGGACGGCGTTGCGGAGGGAGGGGTTTTCTTCCCGCCAGAGGTATTTTTTTGCGTAGGCTGCTGACTAGTTGTTTTTTGCATGTCTTTTGCAGCCAGAGAAAATGATACTTTATCCAATTCTGCACGCACACGTTCCATATCTGAAGGCGTGGGAGGAGTAGACATATTAACAGCCGGTTTATCAAAAATCTCAATTTTTTGATTCTTATCCTTTTTTTGATTATTATCATTATTATCGCTTTCAACAATTACCGTAATCACGTTTGGATTTTGAAGCTTTTCTGATAACTCCCTGCCGCCAATCTCTTTGTAATACTCGTCAGCTTCTCCTTCGAAAGTCTCGCCCTCAGGGACTGCATTTTGAGTTAAAGCATATCCCCAAAATTTATCCGTGGCTACCCAAAATTTCCTATTTCTAGGGTCTGCATTTTCATCCTTGCCTAAGATATAAATAACTTCAGGCCTTTTTAGCGAGGGATTATCCTCATAAAACCTATCTATTTTTTCATTTGCTTTAGATATATATTCGTCTAATTTTTCGTATTGCGTTTTTAATTTTTCTATTTGATCGTTACCCACGCCCATTTGTTTAAGCATATTTTCAAAACCGTTATCTTTAAAGAAAATATCGACAATATTTTTATCACCGCCGGGCGTATATGACGGAATACTTAGAACGTTCAGCCATATTTTATTGTCCTTGTTATCTCCGGGCTTAAAGACTTTTGCTCCCTCACTTTCAGATATTTTTTCAAAATATTCCCAATATCCGTTATTGGCATCAAATATATTCAATTTGTTTTCTAATAATTTCCCGGCTTCTGCATATATATTATTGGGATATTCTATTTTTTTACAAGTACGGCAACGGATTCCTAAAGCTTCAAGCTGGGTTTGAAGCGCTTTGGATATATATGTATTATCTTTATCGGTAATAGCTTCCGTATCCTTCTTGTTCTCCTTAACTGGCGGCACAGGAGTAAAGCGCTTCTCATCAAAAATATTTACCGCTTCTGAAAGGTTCCTCATTTCGCGTATTATTTGCATTATTTCTTGGCGTCTTCTGTTTTCAGAAATTTCTTGCGCGCTTTGGGCTATTTGCAAGGCCTCCCGCGAAATATTATTTTTCTTTATATCTTCCAACTTACCGCGGACGGCGGAATATCCCGCGCTAAAATCCCCGTTATAATCGGCAACTCCGCCGGACGACGACAAACCGCCGCCGCTTCGTCCGCCGGAATTATTTTTAGAGAGGAAAACCGCGCCGTCGTATCTATCGGAAAAGCCGGAAGAGGAGCCGCCGCCGTAATCATAACTGCCGCCGTTAACTCCATAACCCGCCAGATCTCTGCGCGACAAATATTTTACTATCATGCTTCCGTCGTCCTGTAAAACATATGCCGCCGTTTTGCCTTCCTCGTCGGCTTTAGATTTGTGAAACTCCGCTATAGAATTCTCTATCTGTTTCTTTAAAGAAGCGTCCGGATAAGCGCCGTTTTTGTAATATTTTCCTTCGTAATGATACCCTTTTTTATCTGGCTGCAGCGAAATAGTTTCCGTATCAAATTGTTTTTGCGTATTTGCTGACGCTGAGGGCGCGGACGCCGCATTTGAACGCGCCGCTACTTTTTCTTTGGCATGAGCCGCAAAAATCGCGGTTCTTTCTTCATCGGTATAATTTTCTGCGGGAGGAGCGGGCAATTTCCCGCGCCCGCGTCCGAAAGCGTTTCTTTCGTTTCCGCCTAAGCCGTAAAAAGAAGCGGCTTTTTTGAAATATTTTGAAAGCGGGTTTTCAGACATAATTACCGGTAAAGAACCTTCGCTGCCGCCGTACCCGATATGCGGCGGCGCGCTTTCGCTCTCGTCGAAGAATATTGCCGGCAGCACGGCAAAAACAAACGCCGCGACAACGGCAGAATACGCGATTATATTTCTTCTTTTATTATTAAAATACTGTTTCATAAAATAATGCCTCTAAGACACGCCCCTCTAATATAGACTAATAAAATTACGGGTTATTTACAAGAGCCAAAAGACCTATTTTTTTGTTTGATTAGTGAAAACCTTGTAATGCAATACGGTCTAAAGTCTAAAAATTTTTCTGCCTTCTTCTATTATTCTCTCAAGTTGAGCCGCGCCTCGGAAAGTTTCGGCGTAAAACTTAACAATAGCTTCCGTGCCGGAGGGCCGCGCGAGAAACCAGCTGTCTTCAAGATATATTTTAACGCCGTCGCCGTCCCTTATTTTTATCGCGCGTTCGCCGGCAACTTCCTTTAAGTCCGCAAAAGAGGCCGCGTTCGTTTTTTTAAAATTCGTTTTTATCTCTTCGCTTACCGGCATATCTATGCGCGTATAAACGGGATCGCCGTGCAAAGCCGTAAGCTGCTTATAAAGGCCGGCTATATCCTGAGCGGTAGCACTCATAATTTCAAGAAGCAAAAATACGGCCAAAATTCCGTCCTTTTCCGTGACCCATTTATTTACGGACATTCCCGCGCTTTCCTCGCCGCCCATTATAAGAGAATTATTCAAAAGCCCGTCGACAAAATATTTAAAGCCGATGTTTACCTCTTCAACTCCAAGCCCGGCCGCAGACGCGATTTTATCAATTAAATGAGTTGTGCCGAGCGTACGGCCGGCTTTCATCTTCTTTGACGGATTTTGTTTTCTTATAAGATAATCAAGCATAACGCAAAGCGCGTGATTTGGCGGTATTAGTCCGCCTTTTGCGGTCGCGCAGCCAAAACGGTCGGCATCCGGATCGCTTGCGGCGGCAAATTGATACGCGCCGCTTGCGACTAAATCCAAAAGCGGCCTCATAGGATATTTCGACGAAGGATCCATTCTTATCTTGCCGTCGTGATCAAGCGCGATAAATTTAAAATCGGGGCTGACGTCGCGGCTTACGATATTTAAATTGTCCAAAGAGTACTCTTTTTTTATCGCGTCGTAAAAAGCCAGACTCGCGCCGCCCATAGGGTGAATTGCGGCTTTAATAGCGGCGGATTTTATAATTTTAAAATCTATTTTTTTACCCAAAGCCTTAACGTAAGGCGTTATAATATCGGCTTTTTCTATAAAACCGTTTTCTTCCGCGTTTTGCAAAGAAATTTCTTTTATTTCATTGGGATTTTGCAAAAAATAATTTGCGTATTTTTCTATTTTGAGAGTAACGCCGCTTTGCGCCGGCCCGCCGTTTGAAGGATTATATTTAAGCCCCATATCCTGCGGCGGATTATGAGAAGCCGTACCGTTTAAACTTGCGCAAACTCTCTTTGATAAAATTTCAAAAGAAAAAACCGGAGTAGGCACGGCAATATCAGGCAAAACCACTTTAAAACCGTTTGCCGCAAGCACGCGGGCGCAAATTTCCGCAGTAGCGCGCGACATTAAGCGCGTGTCTCCGCCTACGAGTATTTTGCCTTTTATATTATCTTCCTTATGCATTTTGGCCACGGCTTGCGCAATTGCGCGCGCGTGCAAAGCGCAAAAACCGCCCCCTAAAACTCCCCTATGTCCCGAAGTGCCGAACTTAACCGGCAGCGGCGGCAAAGAAGTTTTATAAAATTCCGCTTTCAGTTTTTCCGCGTCTATTAAAACCTCAGGAAGCTTGCCCGCATTTTTATCAATCATAAAAAACCTCTCTTAACCTCTTATATAAATATAACAAAAACTTAGCGCGTAACGCAACGATTGCATATGTTTACAAAGCAAAAAACCGCATTTTAAAGCATATGTTTTTTCGGTCTTGTTGCACAATTAG
>JAIRMX010000060.1 GCA_031258375.1 Elusimicrobiota bacterium
ACAATATTTTACTTCCATTTTCCTCATTCGACGCGATAAAGCAGTGTAATCCGGCAGCTGCCGCTTAACTCCCATATTCAACAGTACATTACCCGCAAAACCGCTGCTCTGACGCAGCGACAGGCGAAATAGTTCCCTTAAAGTTAATATAAGTTCGATTAAGCTCTCTCTATACACTTCTGGATGACCCGCTTTATGTGTCTTGCGAGATTTGTGGAATGCTTTCTTAGCTGTTGCCTCTGACTAGAGCTTTGTTATACTCTGACCAATTTATTATTGTTTTATTGGACTTAGGAGTGCTTCTTTTGCTGTTATTCTTTTGAGCAGTGTTTATTTTTCTTTTCATATACTAAAAGTATACACTGCTCACTTTCCTTTTGTCTCCTAATTGTGCAACAAGACCAGATATCTGTCATTAAAAGTTAAAAGTAAAAAATTAAGGCAATGCCCCGCGTTTGGAGTATAAGGCATTTAAATGATAAAATTATATTAATGTATCGTATTAATTTTTAGCGCCTGTAGTTCAATGGATAGAGCGTCAGCCTCCGAAGCTGGAAATATGGGTTCGACTCCCGTCAGGCGCAAAATAGCATATATAGCGGGATTGGGGATAAATGTTTAAAAAAATAAATTGCATATTAATTTTGACGATGTTCTTTTTAATTAGAACGGTATTTGTAAAAGCGCAGGACAATGGTTGGGAGCTTAATTTAAAACGCACGGCTTTAAATATTACCACCACACAGGTAAGAAATGCCGATGTTTACGCAAATTTCCCGGACAGTCGTTTAAGAGCCGACACTCAAACTTTTATAAAAGCTCTTTTTAATTTTGAAGCGTCTTATAACGAACAAAAATATTTATGGATAAATGATATTTTTGCGCAATATGGACGAACTACAATAAAACCGGTGCGAGGCGCGCAAACAAAAACCGAAAATGTAAATAGTATTGTTTTAACATCGGACATAGCTTATAAGATGTGGAAGGTCGAGGATCCTTTCGGCGGTTTTGACGTGGGACCTTTTGCAAATGCCTCTTACAAGACCGAATTTCCACATCAGAATAATACTCCCCGCAAGAAACTTATAAGCGGAAGATTTGGCGCAAAAGTTTTTGAAGGGAAATATATAAAAAACTTATATACGTCAATAATGTTTGAAGAAGACTTTACATATTCCAACGCGTATTCTGCCAATACCGCATGGGAAAGCGGCCTTAAACTTGAACATACTATACGCGACGGAGTTAAGGCTTCTTACGGATTATTGTTCAGAGATTATATTAAACATAGCAGAGAATTGCTTATAAATCTTGATTATGAACTTGAAGCTTCCGCGCGTATGGACGTTTTAGTTTATAAAAATTTGGCGATTGCCCCGTTTATAAATTATTATATCGCGCAGGGTAAATATATGGCCGGCTTAGGACAGAATTTATATATAGGCATTTCGTTTTCATTCAGTAAAATACTTAAGGCAAGATGATTTAAAAAACCTTTGCGGGAAATATAAAAATCCCGCGCTTAAATAGCGCGGGATTTTTAAATATTGCTCGCAGTAAACTAATAAACTATCTGACGTCGCCCATCCATTTTTTGATTTTTGGCATAAGAACAACCAAAATTAACGAACCTACGAACAGCGCGATAATAACATTGCCGAAGAACCACCTGTTGTCCATCACGCCGAAGTAGCTTGAATACGTGCCGGCCAATTTGTTGGCGGCGGCGTTGGCGCATTTCCAAACGCCCATTAATATGCCTACGTATTGCAGCGGCGCAAGTTTGGTAACGAGCGAAAGCCCGACGGGAGAGAGACACAATTCGCCGGTGGTAAACAAAGCGTACGCGCCGATTAAATAAAGCATATTAACTTTTATTCCGGGACCCATTTGCATTGCGGCAAAAAGTAAAACGACGTATCCTGCCGCAAGAAGCCACAGTGCGTAAACGAATTTTGCCGGCGTGGAAGGCTCTTTGCTTTTCTTTGCCAAATCAACCCACATTTTTGCAAACAGCGGCGAGAACAAAACCACAAACACCGGGTTCAAAGACTGGAACCAAGTGGCCGGCACTTCCCACGAGAACAAACCAAAGAAATTAATCCATCTGTTTGTGTGCTCTTTGGCGAAAATATTTAAAGCCGCGCCGCTTTGCTCAAAAGCCGTCCAGAAGAAAATTACGAAAAACGCCATAACGAAAATCACGGCGATTTTTAGTTTCTCTTCTTTTGTAAGCGATGTTTTAGTTTCCCGTTTCGCTTTAGCCGGTTTTGCGGCAAATTTGTCTTTTAAAAACAAAATCGCCAAAGAAATCGCAAGCGCGCCGGCTGTCCACCAAAATTCGCAGTACCAAACCATCGCGCAAACGACTGCCAGTATTGCCGCGCTCAGGCCGGCTTCTTTCCAAGTCTCTTTGGAAATCTGTTTGGGAGCATCGCCTTTATTTTTGAGATATTTTTCTTTAAGCAGTATAAATATTACAAGGCCGATAAGCATAAAGAGGCCGGAAATCCAAAAGCCGTAGCGATACCCGAGCTTTTCGCCTATGCCTCCGGCGATTATTCCGCCAAAGAACGCGCCGGCGTTAACGGCCATATAGAAATACGTAAAACCGCCGTCGCGCCGCAGGTCTCCTTTTTCATACAGGCTGCCTATAAGCGTTGTCGCGCTTATTTTGAAAAACCCGTTGCCCATGATTAGAAAACCCAGCGCGCTGTAAATAACGCCGATGTTTTCAAAGCCCAGTAAAAACTGACCTATGATTATCATTATCGAGCCGCAAATTATAGCCTGCTTTTGCCCGCAGAATTTATCGGCCACGTATCCGCCTATAAGGCCGGACAGATAAACAAGGCTGGTAAAAGTGCCGTACAGGTTTGAAGCGTCGGCCCTTTGCATTTTGAGCGCGTAGATGAAATATAAAATAAGCAAAGCCCGCATTCCGTAGTAGCTGAAGCGCTCGAAAATTTCGGTAGCGCATATAAGCCACAAACCGGCGGGTTGCTTGTTTTGAACTTGTTCCATTTTTATCTCCTGTTTTTTGGAGTTTGATTGTACGATAATCTAATTATAGCAAAAGTTATTTTGCATTTTGCAAGTTTTTTATTATTTCTTTAGCTTTCTTGAGCGAAGCGTCTATATTTTTGCAAAAATACTCGCTGCCCAGCATATGAGTAAATCCGAATTTTTCAAGCATTTTAAAAGGCTGGGGCTGCACGTGGGAAAGCAGCATTTGCGTATTGCTTGTCTTGCAGCGTTTGTAAATTTTATAAAGCGCGTGATATCCGGTAGCGTCCATTGCCGGCACGCTGCGCATACGCAGTATCAGCACTTTGCAGTCCTTCATGTTTTCAAGCGTATCCACAAAAACGTTTGCCGCGCCAAAAAAGAAAGGCCCGTTG
>JAIRMX010000117.1 GCA_031258375.1 Elusimicrobiota bacterium
GCTGAAGGCAGTAAAATACATATTTTATAAAATGCTTTATATACTAAAGGATAAGCGAAACTTTTTTAACCGCCCGCTCTTATATTTTGAATATTTCGCTTTTGAACTTTGAATAATAGTCGCCAAACATCCTACTTTAAGCTTATCAAGTCCAGAGTTATTTTTACTAAATTATGGCCGTCCTCGCAAATGATTTCCCGCGGCAGGTTGATGTCGCCGTAGGCTCTATAATCGTTAAATAGAATTTTTTTGCGCACCGTAAGACGTATTTGTTCAAGTTTGTAAGGATAATTTGCTTCTTTTTTAAAGTAATATCTGTTAATAAAACCGCCGCCGCGATAATTTGCCCGCAACTCTCCTTCAGGCGTATTTGAGGCGTTTATAAAATCCCGCGGCGAAATTAAAATAATTTTTATGATATCGCCCAAAAACTCCAGAGCTTTTTCATCAAACATATTGCCCAGCACGTAATTATATGTCAAATTGCCGTTGTTTAAATCCGCGTCAATCAGCACGGTTGCAAAATCGGCCAGCATTTTAATTTTTACGGAATTTTCTTTTTTATTTAAGACGAGAACCGCGTTATATTCATGCCCGCTCAAACTTTTTATATTAAATTTAAACGCCGCGGAAGTCTCACCCGATTGCAGGAATACTGGATAAGCGCGCAAAGGCTCTTTGGCGTTTTGGCTTAACAGCGTTGCGCAGGCGCAAAATAAAACGCAGAAAAGAAAAATGAAAAATAATTTTAATGCTCTCATATTTTTATATTATATTATTATGACAGATTTATTGCTATACTTTTTGACTTTCGCTTTTGCCGTTTTTATAACCGCAGCGTCTCTGCCGTACCTGCGCAAATGTCTTGCTTCGCGGCTTGCGGACGCGCCTACGGCTTTGAAAAATCATCAAGGCATTATTCCGGCAGTCGGCGGATGCGCGGTCGCACTGGGATTTTTTGCAAGTTTAACTTTCATACGTTTAATTACCGCATTTCCCACGGGCACGTTAAAAAATCTGCGCGGTTTATTTATCGGCGGCGCGATTATTTTTGCCGCCGGCTTAATTGACGATATAAAAAAACCGGCCGGACTTCCGCCTTTTGTAAAACTGTCGTTTCAATTTTTGGCCGCAGTTATATTGATTAATTACGATATACGCATACAATTTGCGCAGCAGCCGTGGGGCGATATATTAACGGTTCTTTGGATATGCGGCCTTACAAACGCTTTAAATCTTATTGATATTATGGACGGCCTTGCGGTAAGTCAAGCGGCTCTTGGCGCGGCTACGTTTGCGATTATATCGCTGCCGTCGGAATATATTTACGTTAATTTTGCCGCGGCTACGCTGCTTGGCACATGCATTGGCTTTTGGCCTTATAATCACAGTAAAAAATTAAAAACTTTTTTGGGCGACAGCGGCAGCAATCTCTTGGGTTTTTTGCTCGCGGCTTTAGCTTTGGGAACAAGTTATTCCGCCACAAACCCCTTGGCGGTTTTCGTGCCGCTTATAATACTTGCACTGCCGATTTTCGATACTATATTTGTCTCTATAGCGCGCATAAGCAAAGGAATTTCCCCCCTTCGGGGTTCGCCGGATCATTTCCCTCTGAGAATAGAACGTTTGGGATTTACCAGAAATCAAATATTAATACTGTGCATATGCGCAGCTTTAGTTTATGACGCGCTTGCATACTTTATTATAAAAAACGGTTTATTAATTTCGGTTATTATTTACGCGCTTGTATTTTTGGACTTATTAATATTTGCGGCCTTTCTTATGAGGAGTGAAAAATAATTTAATTTTTTTTGAAATCTAGAAATAGAAAACCGCACAAATATTAAAAATCTTATAATTTATTAGCAAATATGTTAGGGTTCAATGGAAATGAGAATATAAAAAAAAGTTAAAAGAGAGTTGTTTTCATATTTTAAAGTTATGTGAGGTCTCTCTTCATGCTCGTATCTCTCTTATTTCTCTGGGGAATCTTTTATAACTTTGTTTTAAATATTCTAATACTTTTAATTTAGCGCTTCTTTTCATTTGTATTACTCCCGGGCGTACTTTTTCGTTCTTTCCTATTTATTTTATCTTTTCTTTCTGAACTTCTCATATCTCTCTGAACCTTAGCAGTTAAAATAATTTCTGCGCTTCTTTTTGGTATAATTATATTTATCCCTCAGGGAAAAACGGCTGTCCCCGTAAAATTTATGAAAAACAAAATAGTTATAATCGGAGGCGGAATAAGCGGGCTTTCTTTGGCTTATCATCTTGAGTCGATGAAAGCACAGGATTATGTATTGTTGGAGGCTCATGACAAAGCCGGCGGACTTTGCGGGTCTTATAATATAAACGGTTTTACTTTTGATTACGGCGGGCACT
The DNA here is from genome assembly GCA_031258375.1 of Elusimicrobiota bacterium. Classification (GTDB taxonomy): domain Bacteria; phylum Elusimicrobiota; class Elusimicrobia; order Elusimicrobiales; family Elusimicrobiaceae; genus Proelusimicrobium. The sequence goes on from JAIRMX010000117.1 coordinate 2,386, forward strand.
TACTGCATTTATCTTCAAAATACGCCCTTAAACTTATTCAAAAACTTTTGAACAAAAACGTCGCGATACATAAACGCAAAGCCTTTGTGTATATTTACGGTAAGGAATTGCCGTTTCCGTTTCAAAATAATCTTTACGGTTTGGACGACAATATAATCAGCGAATGCGTAAAAACCGCTTTAACCGCCTATAAAGATAAAAGTACTCAAAATATTACGCTTTTTAAAAACTGGGCTGCCGCCTTATACGGCGAGGGCATTTGTAAACATTTTATGTTTCCTTATAACCAAAAACTTTGGCAAACCGATTTAAATGAAATGACTTGCGCTTGGTGCGGCGAATTTATCCCCAAAACCACTCTTGAGGATATAATAAAAGGAGCTTATTCAAGGCGCAAAAAAGATTTTGGATATAATGCTCATTTTTTCTATCCCAAAACGGGCGGCTGCGGCGCGCTTTGCGAGCAATTGCTGAAAAAAACACGTAATATAAAATACAATTGCGAAGTTACGGAAATAAATCTAAAAGAAAAAACCGTTAAAATAAACGGCGCGGATATATTTTACGATAGTCTTGTAAGCACGATGCCTCTTAAAAATTTAGGTAAAATTACTACGGGTTTGACGGCTTCGATAAAAAAAGATTTTAAGGATTTAAAACATAACAGCGTTTACGCGCTTAATATCGGAGTAAGCGCCAAAACTAAGGACGCACATTGGTACTATTTCCCGGAAGAGAAATATCCTTTTTACCGCGTAGGCATACAATCGGCGTTTTCTGCCTCGCTTACGCCGGAAAATTGCAGCAGTTTTTACATAGAATTTGCCGCGCCCGCAGGTAAAAAACCGGATTTTAATAAGCTTGAAGAGCAAACGTTAAAATATCTTTTGGAACTTGGTTTTATTAAGGAAGATATAAAAATACTTGTGAAAAATTGGGTTGAAATACCCGTCGCTTACGTAATTTACGATACAAAGTACGAAAACGCGCGGAGCAATATTATCGATTATTTGAAAAATAATAATATTTATACTCTCGGACGCTACGGCTCGTGGGAATATTCTTTTATGGAAAAATCTTTATTAGACGGCGCGGCTTTAGCCGAAAAATTAATAAGAAAATGAAAATACTAATATACGGCGGAAGTTTTGACCCGGCTCACAAAGGTCATTTTGAATTGCTTAAAGCGGCTTTCAGTCAAATTAAACCGGATAGTGCTTACGTATTTACGGCATATCAATCTCCTTTTAAACGAAAATCGCCGGTATCTTTTGAGACAAGGCGGCAAATGGCCGCCGAGACTTTGCGCGAAATTTCCCCCAAAATTATTTTTGACGATTTTGAAAATAAAGTCAAACGCATCGTTTATGCCCGCGAGCATATAAACTACGCGCGCAAACTCCACCCCAATGCAAAAATATATTTGCTCGTAGGCACGGACTGCCTTAATGACATTCCAAAGTGGAAAAATCCGAAATATATATTTGACAATGCCGTCATAGTTGCAGGCAGCAGAAAAGGATTTGAATTTACGGAAAAAACTTTTGACTTTATATTGCTTAAAGGAAGCTTCCCGGAAATTTGTTCAACCCAGATACGATTTGATATTTTTTGTAACGGAACTATACCTTCAAACATACCCGCGCGCACGGCCGATTTAATACGAAAAAAACAGCTTTACGGACTGAATATTCATAAATGGCTTTGCGCCAATTTGAAACCTAAACGTTACGAACATACAAAATTCGTCGCAAGAGAAGCCCTGAAATTCGCGCAAATTTATAAAGCCGACGTTGACGCGGCCATAATAGCCGCATTATTGCATGACGCCGGAAAATCGATGAATGCCGGCGGATTAATAAAATATTCGCTAAAACATAAAATCAAAGTCAATAATTTCAAAGATATTTGCAAACGCGCTCCCGCGTTGCTGCACGGCGCGGTTTCCGCGCATATCGCGCGGATATTGTTTAAAGTAAAAGACGGCAATATTCTAAGCGCAATCAAAAAACATACGTTAGGCGCGGCGGATATGAACGATTTGGAGAAAATACTTTTTATCGCCGATATGACAAGCCAAGATCGTCTTTATAACGAAGTTGCCTTTGCGCGCGCGCAAGCTATGAAATCGCTTGACTTAGGTCTTTCCGCGGCAATGGCTCGTAAATTAATTTTCACTATAGAAACCGGCAAATGGCTTGCGCCGGACGGTTTAAAATCATGGAACACTTTGATTTCAAAAAACAAATAAAATTAAGACTTGTTTTATATTTTGCTTCGTTCGTGTTTCTATACGGAATTCTCGCGCATTTCTATAATCCGCTTGCATTGACTTTTAATCTGCGAAAAGATAAGCCCGTCAATATAATCGTGCTTACGGACGAGCCTGTATTTATAGCTTATAATCCGCATTATAAAAAAGCTTTGGTTACAAATCTTCCTAAAAACGGCAAAAATACTAACCTAAACGATATGCTAAAAGAAGCCGGAGTAAACGATATCGTTTATATTTCACCAAATATAAAAGACAGAAATTTATTTTGGAATAATTTTAAAAACGCTTTGAACGATTGGCCGTATAAACCTTATATTATAATAGGTTATATTTATAATTACGTTAAAATGCGCATAACAAAAAAAACGGATATCGCGCCATCGGATTTTATTATGATTTCAATGGATTTAACGGGCTTAAAGCCTTCGGACTTTTCCGTTAAAAACCAACGGGTAAATAAGGCAAATCAGCGTTTAAACCGCCGCCGCGCGCCAGCGCCGAGGGAAAATATTGTTTTGGAGCAAAATATCGCGCCTATGCCAAATACTTCAAAAGCGCTTGTGGTTGAGATTTTCAACGCTTCCGGCCGCGACGGCCTTGCCGCGGCGCTTACGCGCTATCTGCGGGATTTAAGCAACAGAGGAATTTTAAACGTGGACGTAATAAATTATGCGAATAATCCTTTAATGCAAGATCGCAGCGAGATATCTGATATTACGGGACGTTTGGGAGAAATAAAAAAAATGGCGGATTTACTCGGACTTAGCAATAACGAAATCATCGGCATTACGGATAGAAACGCAATTTCCGATGCAAAAATAACGCTTGGTAAAGATTTCGTTATGCCAAAGCCGCAAAAATAGAAGAATGAAAACGAAAAACAATTATATGCTATCTAAATTCATTTGCCGAATTTTTTACGCGCCGCCGCGTTAATTTGTTATAATTTTTAAACTTAAAAACAAAAGAGGTTCCTTAATGTTTTTCTATGCGGATTTGCACATACATTCAAAATATTCCCGCGCGACAAGCAAAAGCTCTAATCTGGAAGAGCTTGCCTTATGGGCGCAAAAGAAAGGTTTGAGCCTAATCTCAACGGGCGATTTCACCCACCCCGCATGGTTTGCCGAAATAAAAGAAAAACTTGTTCCCGCCGGCCCGGGCGTTTTTAAACTGAGAGACGATATTGAGCGGCAAGTTCTGAAGAATAATCAAAGCGTCAGATTTCTGTTGTCCGTTGAAATTTCAACCATATATAAAAAAGGCGAAAAAACAAGGAAAGTACATCACGTCGTCTTTGTCCCAAATTTCAAAAGCGCGGAAAATTTCAGGCAAAAACTTTCTGCTATAGGCAATATATCTTCCGACGGCCGCCCGATACTGGGGCTGGATTCCAGAAATCTACTTGAAGCAGTTCTTGAATCGGGCGAAGGCTCGTATATAATTCCGGCTCATATATGGACTCCGTGGTTTTCCGTATTAGGCTCGCGTTCGGGTTTTGATTCCTTAAAAGATTGCTACGAGGATCTTGCGGATAATATTTTCGCGGTAGAGACGGGGTTGTCTTCAGACCCGCAAATGAATTGGCGGGTTTCTTTTCTTGATAAATACAGACTGGTATCAAATTCCGACGCACACTCCCCCTCCAAACTTGCGCGCGAAGCAACGGTTTTTGACACGGAGCCAGACTATTTTTCCGTAAGCAAAGCGCTGCAAACCGGCAAAGGCTATGTAGGCACGGTGGAATTCTTCCCCGAGGAAGGCAAATACCACGAAGACGGCCATAGAAAATGCAATGTCTGCCTTAGCCCTGAAGAAACCGTGAAACTTAATAACATTTGCCCGGTATGCAACAAGCCTCTGACAATAGGAGTTATGCACAGAGTTAACGAACTGGCCGACCGCAAGGATAAAGACTTGATAATCCCAGAGACTGCAGGCAAAGTCTTCAGCCTTGTGCCTTTGGAAGAAATCCTTTCGGAAATTATGCAGGTCGGCGCCGCCAGCAATATGGTAAGTAATGCCTATGAAAATTTAATAACAAAATTAGGCTCGGAGCTATCTATATTAAGAGATATTCCGGTGGAAGAAATAACAAAATATCATTCCCCGCTGCTAGGGGAGGCGATAGCGCGTTTAAGAAAAGGCAAAGTTATAAGACAGGCCGGCTTTGACGGCGAATACGGAACAATAAAATTGTTTGAGCCGCAGGAGCTGGAAAGCACCGCCTTGCTGTTTGATATGGCAGTTCCCGTAAAACCGACAAAAAAAGAGGGAAAACCCGCCCTACCGCCAAAAGAAGATCCGCCGCAGCCGAATTATGAAAATCATAATTATGATATGCCCGCCGCGCCAAAAAACACAATCCTTTCCGGTCTTGACGAGTATCAGGCGGACGTAGTAAAAAATGCCCAAAAGCAACTTTTAATAATCGCCGGCCCGGGTGCCGGAAAGACTACGGTTTTGACAAAACGTCTGGCTTATAAGATTTTAGAAAATAATATTCCCCCCGAGCGCGGTCTTGCCATAACTTTTACGCGCAGAGCCGCTGATGAAATGCGCGGCAGGCTTAAGCTGCTGCTTCCTGAAAATTCTTCAAATATCAATGTTCATACTTTTCATTCTTTATGTTTTTTAATTTTAAAGGAAAATGCCGTCAAAGCGGGGTTGGACGGCGATTTCAAAGTGGCAAGCGAAGAAGAAATAAATTTATCTCAATCGGACAACACGCTGAGTTTTGACGATTTGATAATTTTAACGCTACAACTTCTGATTGATAATCCTGATATCGCCAAATTATATCAGGAGCGCTTCAAATATATTTCGGTGGACGAATATCAAGATATCGACGAAAATCAGTATAAGTTGATCAGGCTGCTGGCTCCTTCCGACGGTAATTTATGCGCGATAGGAGATCCCAATCAGGCAATTTACGGCTTCAGAGGCGGCGATTCAAAATTTTTCAACAATTTTGCCAAAGATTATCCCAACGCCGCTGTAATTAATTTAAAAAACAACTATCGCTCCACGGGGACTATTGTCAACGCTTCGAATCAAATAGTCAATTCATACGACATAATTGCAAAATACGATAAACCCCATGAGAAAATTACCATACACGCTGCTCCGACGGAAAAAGCCGAGGCCGAATTTGTGGTAAGCTCTATAGAAAATATGATTGGCGGGCATACTTTTTTTTCAATTGACACAAACAGGTCTGCGGGAGAGGAAACCAATCTTTCATTTTCGGATTTTGCCGTTTTATACCGCAGCTCTTCGCAGTTGGAACCCCTGCTTGAAGCGTTTAAAAGATCGGGCATGCCTTATGTAAAGCTGTCCGACGATTTGTTGTTCAGTAAAAAACCGGTTATAAAATTGTTAAGCCTGTTAACGGACGACGAACCTGTTGCGGCGCAACTTGACAGGCTTAATAAAAAATTTGAGAGCCAGATAGATGAAAATATTTTGCAGTACTTTGCAAAACTCGCGCAAACTTATACAAGGAAAACCGAATTTATCCACGAAGCATCTCTGCTCTCGGAAATAGATACTCTTGATAAACGGGCGGACAGAATTTCGTTATTGACGTTACATTCTTCAAAAGGGTTGGAATTTAAATGTGTTTTTATAGTCGGGCTTGAACAGGGCGTTCTTCCTTTTTACCGCGCTAAAGAGCAAAGTGAAGTAGAAGAAGAGAAACGTTTATTATACGTGGGCATGACAAGAGCCGAGAATAGATTATTCCTGACCCGCGCCGTCAAAAGAAAATGGCTTGGAACCTATAAAAAATTAGCCCCGTCGCCCTTCTTAGAAAAAATCGGAAATGAATTGCTAAAATTCAGCAAAATAGAAAAAGCTCTTAAATCAAAAGAACAATCCCGCCAGCTTGAGCTGTTTTAAGAGTTGATAAATTATCAGATTGTCATAATATGTTTCCTTAATATATTGTTTCATTCTCATCTGAGCTTCTCATTTCTGTCTGAACTCCTCTTATCCTCTGAACCTTGGTCTTGTTGCACAATTAGGTAAAGAAGCTGCCCAAAGTACAACACAAACCATAACAGCACTCCAACTATCCTCTAAACTGCGTATTTTGGCAGTCCCA
>JAIRMX010000144.1 GCA_031258375.1 Elusimicrobiota bacterium
CTCATCTTTTAAATAACGGCTGCGATCTTAAAAGTCTGCAGGAAATGCTGGGACATAAAAGTCTCAGCGCGACGCAGGTTTATACGCATGTTTCACTTGAAAGACTTAAAAAAGTTTATGATAACGCTCATCCAAAAAGTTCGGAGGAAAAATGATTTCAATAGGCATAGATATAGGCGGAACTTCCGTTAAATTATGCGCCGTTAATCATGACGGCAAAATAATTAAGCGCGGCAGCATAAAAACTAATAAATCTTTATCGGGCGAGGTTTTCCTCTCGCAAATCGCGCAAATTATAAATAAGTGGAAGCGCGGCTTTAATTCAAAACAATTCGTTTTGGGAGTAGGCACTGCGGGCGATACCGACCATAAAAACGGCGTTTTACGGCTTGCCCCGAATTTGCCGTGGAAAAATCTTGAAGTAAAAAAGATTTTGCAAAAATTAACCGGAATTAACTGTTTTGTGTCCAATGACGCAAATATGGCGGCGTGGGGAATATATGCGCGCGAGCTGGAATACAGATATAAAAGCCTGGTGATTATAACTATGGGAACGGGCATAGGCGGGGGGATAATAATTGACGGGAAATTATGGCAGGGCGCGAACGGCTCCGCCGGCGAGATAGGCCATATAAAAGCGGATTTTTCTAAAAACGCGCCCGTTTGCGGCTGTAAAAGCCGCGGATGTCTTGAATCTTTCTGCGGCGCTGCGGCGGTGCGCCGCGTAATATTGCAGGCTATAAAAGAAGAACCCAAATCTCTGCTTGCAAAATTAGTCAATAAAAAGCATGAATTTAATTTGGCTGTTTTATCCGAAGCGGCAAAACTAGGCGATAAAACCGCCCTTGTCTTATGGAATAAAACGGGCATGTATTTGGCGCGCGGCGTCGTAAACGCGGTTTTGTTATTAAATCCCGAGGCGGTGGTTCTTGCCGGGGGAGTGTCGCGCGGCGCAAAATATTTTATTGACGAAATGTATAATATTTTCAAAAAACAATTTATTAGAACGCCGTTTGAAAATCTCAAACTACTCATTTCCCGCGAAACTGAGGTCGGGGCGGCCGGCACGGCTTTATACGCTTTGTCAAAATTCAATGAAAAATAAGATTCTGGTTTTGTTGTTTGTATTTATATTGCCGATGACGTCATATTCGGCTGATTTTGAATTGCCAAAGCCGGAAAAAGACGAATTTATATATTTTACCGCCGACGAAGTTACATACGACCGCGAAAACGGCGTGGCCGAACTTAAGGGAAACGTGGAGATTTTCCTTAACGATAAAACTGCAAAAAAAATCGTCAAAGGCACGAATATACAAATATTTACAAACGAACAAATTCTAATTTCCAACGGGCCGACGATTATAGAAGACGAAGCCGGCCTGCTCTCCACGCAGGATGTGCATTTTGATTTAGCTTCGCGCCGACTGATAATGAAAGAAGCAAAAGCCGACTTTTCGCCCATAAGAGTTCTTTCCGACCGGAGTATCGAAGTTGAAAACGGCGCCTATACTTTACGTAAAGCCGCAATTACGTGCTGCGATAAAGAAAAGCCCCATTACGCGATATACGCCGGCAAAGTTTATATTAAGCCTGAGGAAAGAATTTACGCCGTAAACGCCGTCGTGAAAATAGGCAAAATACCGGTGTTTTATCTGCCTTTTATTTATCGCTCTCTTAATCCCAATCATTTGTTTACTACTTATGTCGATTTCGACCAAAGCAGCCATACCGGCTTCGGGCTGCTTACCTCGACGGTTTTATCGATAAATAGATTTCGCGCCGCGGCGAATTTGGATTATTATACGAAATCCGGCTTTGGCTACGGTGCGGAAGTTTCCTACGACGAGCCTAGAAAGTTCCAAGGCTCTCTGCAGGCTTATGCCATACGCGACAATAATAAGGAAGAAAACCGCTGGGGATTAAACGGGCGGTATTGGTGGCAAATGCGCGATTCGTCAAATAGTTTAAATAATGATAACGGCGGCGCGATGTATTTCGGCCAGACGGAAATAAGAACCGTTTCGGACGCGGATTTTAACGACGATTTCTTCCGCGCAAATCCTTACAGCGTGTCTGCGGAACAGTTGACGCGCATGTCTGTCGCCCGCCAGAGCAGGTCAAACACTTTTAGACTGTCTTACAGTAATTTAAGAAGCCTCGACGCGACAAAGGACGCCTTTGTCAATACTGAAGAAATCCTGCCCAAATTGGAATTAATTTATAATCCGTTTACGGTTAAAGAACTAGGCGGAATTGTGAACAGCGTCGCGTTTTCTCTGAATAATGTGCGTAAGAAAGACGATAATTTCGTGCAATATATGGAAGGCAAATGGGTTGCTTCCAGAGATTTGAAACCTCACCGTAATTTTACTTTTACTCCGTCGGCTTGGTACAATCAGCAAATTATCCTTAAAGACCCGACAAATAACGAGGAGGACAAATTCGTCGCCCGTTACGGCGGGCAGTTGAATCTGCGCTCGGATCTTCTCAGCGGCCTGCTTGATATCGGATATCGCTACGAAAAGCGCAGCGCGAGCGGTTCTTTTACTTCGGACGACGATATATTTGATAACGGCGAAGAAAGCAATCAAATTTATGTGCAAAACTATTATATTGCCGCGCCGAACTTTTATTTTAAGCTCGGCGGCGGCTACGATTTGCGCGGAACTCGGCAAAGCTGGGATTTTAAAAACAGGGCGGAAACTTTAACTGTCGAGGCGGGTTATTTTTCGCCTTACAGCGGTTCGAATATATTTGTTCAAAACCTATATAATATCGACGGCGGAAATCATGCCTTTATTGCCAACGGCACGCTTAAAGCCAAAAACGGCAGTTTTTTTAATCTCGGCGTAGCCAATTACGACACCGCGCGCGATACTTTCCTTTTTACGTCCAAAATAGCGCTCGCTCCAAAACGCTGGACTTGGCGGACGGATTTTGGCTTAGATTTCAGCGCCGCAAA
>JAIRMX010000168.1 GCA_031258375.1 Elusimicrobiota bacterium
ACATTAGCCCCCCTTGAAATATCCCGCCCGACACTCTTGCCTATAAGCTCCACTGTTTACGCGGACTTACAGCGTTAAACCATTTACGACAAACTAAAATATCACGCGCAATAGAACAATTTATACTCAAATTATCGCGCTTTACACACTATACACCATAAAGCCCGAATTAGACGCTTTTTGCAAACAACAAGACCTGCCGCTAATATCTACCTCTAGCATAGAGCGTATAATACGTAAACTAAAAAATGCTTGTCTGGCAATGCCTAACAACCGCTGAGAGCTACTTTTAAAATAAACGGAGTTCAAACGGACAATGGTTCAGAGTTTGAAAAATACTTCCATGAGTACTTAACCGATAATAATCTCGTCCATTATCATAATTACCCTAAATGCTCAAAGAGTAACGCTTATATTAAATGCTTAAACAGGAGCGTTAAAAGAACAATGTGTATACAACAACTGGCAACTGCTTGACGATAAAGACTGCTTTGACAAAGAGCTGCAAACTTACATTAATTGGTACAATAATCATAAGGTACATAAAGGCATCAATTTTATGACCCCAAACCAGTACTTAACATATCATCAAAAGTCCAATATCTACTGATATCTTACAGTAATATGTACAAAAATAAAAAATATAGTATAATAAAAATAATAATTTAAAAAATAAATTCTAGTTTTAAATACTCAAAATTAAAAAAGGAGCAAAAATTATGAGAGCCAAAAATCAAACAATTGCAGTAAATTCTGAAAACACATTGGAATGCCCCCCCCCCCCCCCGTATATTTTCTCGTCTGAAAGTTAACGGATTTACTCTTATTGAACTTATCGTTGTTGTCCTAATAATCGGCATTATCGCCGCCATTGTTTTGCCGCAGTATCAGACGGCTATTTTTAGAAGCAGAATACAAGGCTACCGCCCTTTATTAAAATCTTTATTAGACGCGGAGGATATGCACAAACTCGCCACGGGATCTTACGCTACAAATATTGCCGATTTATCAATAACCGTACCCGGCAGCTGCTCCGCCAGCGGTTGCGTGTTAAATGATAAGGACTTCCTGCAAATATCTGAGATTGCTATTTTTGGACACATAAGTGTTTATTTAAATTCAACTAAAAAAGATCTGAATAAGCTGGCATTAGGAATTATCGTTGACGTTGATTTGTACAAGGAAGCGCTATCTTCTAACGATTCTTTATCAAAAGGACAATTTGTTTGTTATGACCATGGTGTCAAATTTAGAAAGGATTGTCAGTCGCTTTCTCCAATAAATTCTTTTTCTTGGAGGACAGGCAGCAGTAAAGTGTGGGTAATTCCGTAGGCTGTTGTCTAAATTTATAAACTTTGCTTTTGTATATATTTTGCGGCCGAATAAAGGTTAGACGTTATTTTATCCGCTTTTAAATTTTTGCCGTATTTCGCTTTTTGTTTTCTACCGTTTGCCGTAAGTACCAAAATCGCTTTTGCTCCTATGTTCCTGCCAAAGTCAATATCCGATTTTTTATCGCCTATCATAAACGATTTTTCGGGGTTTATATTATATTTTTTGATAAGTTTTAAACCCATTTGCGGCGCGGGTTTGCGGCAGGAGCAATTTGCTTGAGGAGCATGCGGGCAATAGGCAATGTCGTCAATATCCGCGGCGGGTTTCAACAGTTTAAGAATTTTGTCATTTACGGCTTTTACAACTTCTTTGCCAAAATATCCGCGCCCTATTGCGGACTGATTTGACACAATAAAAAGTTTATAACCCTTTTTTTTGAAAATCCTCAAAGCTTTAAGAGTATTTTTGTAAAGCTCTACTTTTTGAGGTTTGCAAAGATATGTACCGGGCTTTTCTTTTATTACCGTGCCGTCCCTGTCCATAAAAATCGCTTTATTCATAATGAAATTCCTGCGCCTGTATTTTTTTGAGAGAAACTTTTTCTCTTTTCCATCTGTTATGCGCCCACAGCCATGAGCCGGGCTCGCGAAATATCCATTCCTCATATTTATTATTCAGCTGCCTTGTTAAATCATAAACGGATTTATGAGAATAATGCTCGTGCGGAATAATCGGGGTCTGAGCTTCTATTATTATCTTACCGTTTTTTCTATAAGGGAAAATAGGAAAAATTGGAACCTGCATTTTTAAAGCAAGCACGGCCGACATTGCTCCGACTTCCGCCGGCCGGCCTAAGAAGTTCATATATAAAGGAGAGGCGGGCACGCTTTGATCGCTTAAAATTCCTATCATATAGCCTTTTTTTAAATATTTAAAACAAGCAAAGAACGGGTTATACGCGTTTATTTTAACCGAGCCGTTTAAAGTGCGCATTTTTGTTATTTCCGCATCAACGTAAGGATTAGACTGGGGACGGGCGACAAAAGCCATTTTTTTTAACATATAACCTGCGGCAAAGCCTATAACCTCCCAGTTCACAAAATGTCCCATATGCACTATCGCGCCGAGCCCGTCTTCGTTATTTCGTTCCATGATTTCTTCAAAATTATGAAATTCTATATATTGAAGAAGCTGCGTTTTACTTATAGAAACCGCTTTTACGAATTCTGCCGACATACGCCCTATGTTCACGAATGATTCCGTTGCAATTTTATGGACTTGCGCGGAAGATTTTTTGGGAAAGGCTTTTTGTATATCGTTTTGCGTTCTTGCAAAGCGTTTATATATGATTTTTGAAAGCAGAAAACCGAATATTTCTCCGAATTTCACGGCTAAAAACCATGGCAGCATTTTGATTGTTAATACTAAAAACTTCAGGCCTGCAAGTTCTGCCGCAAATTTAATTTTTTTTGTAAATTTCATATTTAGCGCCTTCGTAAATTATATCAAAATATGATATGTCTTAAATTTTAGAACGCATCTTTTAACGCGTGAAAATTGGAGATGCGCTCAACGCGCCGTAAATATTATTGCGACGATTCCCGCTATAAATTCAAAAATAGCTTGCAAAATAAAAAAGGTTTGTGTATAATTAAAAATAATTTTAAACATATTTTTATGAACCATATTAAAGAAACAAATAGGGCGGCAAAAAAAGTTTTATCAGGCCTTTTCTCCGATGGGGG
>JAIRMX010000195.1 GCA_031258375.1 Elusimicrobiota bacterium
AAGCCGACATTATTATGCTCGACAATATGTCTATAGAACAAATAGCAAAAGCCAAAAACTTGATAAAAAATAAAGCGATTATAGAAGTATCCGGGGGTGTTAATAAAAACAATCTTGAGAAGTATTGCAAAACTGGAGTTGAGGTAATTTCAATGGGCGCGCTGACTCACAGCGTTCCGGCAAAAGATATCAGCATGTTAATACAAAGGGAGAGTAAAAAATTATGAACGATTTTTCAAAACTGCTTGCGAAAGTAAACGAAAGGTCAAAAGCTTCGGTAATAAGGGAACTTTTGAAATTTACAAATAAACCCGGCCTTATTTCATTTGCCGGCGGTATGCCGGATCCCTCGGCCTTCCCGGTTGAAGACATAACGCATTTTATGTCTATTACCGTTAAAAACAACCCGCATATTGCCTTGCAATACGGACAAACCGAGGGAGAACCGTCATTTGTCAAAGAATTGATTAAACTTGTTAAAGAAGAAGAAAATATAGACCTTACGCATGAACAGATAATCGTAACGTCAGCCTCGCAGCAGGCTCTTGATTTGGTTTCAAAAACTTTTATCGACGCGGGAGATATTATTTTAGTCGGAAAACCGACGTATTTAGGCGCGCTTCAGGCTTTCCAATCTTACGGCGCAAATATGATAGGCGTAGAAAGCGACGCTAACGGCATGCTTGCCGAATCTTTGGAAATCGAACTCGAAAAAATCCAAAAAGCTGGTAAAATCTGCAAATTTATTTATATCGTGCCAGATTTTCAAAATCCAACCGGTACGACAATTCCCGTTGAACGACGTATCAAAATGCTGGAACTAGCCAAAAAATACGGCACGCTTATTTTAGAAGATTCCCCCTATCGGAAAATTCGCTTTAAAGGAGAACATCAAACCACTTTTTACGCGCTCGACAAGGGCGAGAGCAACGTCATAACGATGTTTACGTTCTCCAAAACTTTTGTGCCGGGCTTCAGGCTTGGATATATCGTCGGACATAAGGATTTAATAAGAAGATTTTGCATACTTAAGCAGTCTATGGATTTGTGTTCTTCTCCGGTATGTCAGGCTGTGACTATGGAATATCTTAGAGCGGGCAAGCTCCAGCCGCACGTTAAAAAAATCGTCGATATTTACAGCAAAAAACTTGACGCTATGATAAAAGCGCTTGAAAATTATATGCCAAAAGGAGTAAGCTGGACGCATCCCGAAGGCGGTTTATTTTTGTGGGTTATGGTGCCAGAATACATAAACTGCACGGAAATGTTGCCTTCCGCGCTCGAGCAAAACGTAGCTTATGTAATAGGTTCGGCTTTTTATCACGACGAGAGCGTTCAAAATTGCATGAGGCTTAATTTTTCTTACGCAACCTTTGAGCAAATTGACGAAGGCATTAAGCGTCTTGCCGCCGCGGTTAAAGCGCATATTAAATAAGAGATATTTTCCCCCCGCATTCTTGTTTATAAAGTTTTGCGGGGGATTTTTACTACGCGAAGTTTTACTCTTTTAGCGCCGTAATTGCCAAAACTTCGCGCGCGCCGGATTTTTTAAGGACGCGCGCGCATTCCTCAAGCGTGGCGCAAGTCGTGCAAACGTCGTCGATAAGTATTACTGCCTTGTTTTTAACAAAAGCCTTATTTGCGCATTCAAAAACCCGCCGAACATTTTCAAGCCTTTCTTTCCCGCCAAGAGAAGTTTGGCTTTTGGTTTTTATTTTTCTTTCCAACGCTTCTAAAACCGGAACGCCGCATAACTTGCTTAAATCCCGCGCAAGAAGGGCGGCCTGATTAAACCCGCGTTTTTTAAATTTGCTTTTATGAATCGGAACCGGAACAAGAAAATCGGCCTCGAAAAACTCCGGATTATTTCTAAAAGTTTTATGCATAAGCGGAGCAAAAAATTTTGATATGTTTATATATCCTTGATATTTAAAATTATGTATCAAAGCCCGAGCTGACGGCGTAAATTTCAGGCCGCTACGTATAAAACCGCATTTGAAATTTCTGCTTTTTCTGCAAGAATAACAATATCTGCCGCCGTCTTTGAGCGGCTGTCCGCAGCGTTTGCATATCAGGCCGTCAATAGGTTTTAAATCCGCCATACATTCGGGGCAAAGCGGGTTTGCGTCTTTGCGCGCCATATCTCTCCCGCAACAAAAACACGCTCTTGGAAATAAAATATGCAGAGACCAGCTTTTGAATAATTTAAGCATTATGGGTATTTTCATAGATAAATAAACATAATTATAGCAAAATTTAATTTGAGCGTGATTTTTATCAACATGATAATTGGATGTTTTTGCGAATATGAGAAACTGCATGCGGCTGGGTAATCAAATAATATATAAAAAATGACATAGCAAACATAAGAGCAAAGTACAAGATAAGGGAGGAATATGACAAGTTGTCCGAAATGGGAATGGAACAATAGGCAATTTTTATGTTTTATCTTTTGATTTTTTATATAATTTTTAATATACTCTTAAATCAAGAGGTGGTAAAATAAAAATTTTTAAAAACTCATAATTTAAGGACTTATTTTTTGCGCCGCTGAGGCGGTGCGGTTTTATCGGCAAACGCTAAAACGCTCTCTATGCAAAAATGGAGTCGCCATTTCATATCCTTCGGGATATGAAGGCGGTTTTCATTTTCAGCGCATAGAGAGCCTGGACAATGATTATCGCCTTTTTTGTTTGCGCCTAAAGGTTTTAATTATATCCCGGCAGGAAGTATGGATAACGTGAGGTAAAATATATGTTTTTGTGTCTAAAAAATTTAAAAAGAGATTTTTGGAAGTTGATGGCTTTTTTATTTATAGTCATTACTATTTCCTTTTGTTATGAAACAATATATAACACATTGATTTTTAACAGAATACATTTATTGAGTAAATTCTGGAAAACGCTGAGTATTTTTATTATTTTGCTAACTTCTTCATTCTATGTTTTTTGCACTGCCTCGTTTTTTCAAAAGCAGAAAGGTAAATTTTGGAATTTAGTCGGAAAGTATTGGTATTATCTGTTTATAATATTAATAGTTTTTGCGTTAGAGCAGGGTATTTTTGAAATAAAATCTTTTCTTGCTCTCTCTATGCACAAAGGTATACAAAACAAAACGGTAATGATTCTTCTATTTAGACTAAGCGGGGTTTTCTTTTCTTCTCTAATGTTTATATTTCCGTTTATTCTTTTGGTATCTCTTGCAAATAACGTTAATTATTTCAAAGGTATAAAACTTTTGTTTGCATCTTTTAAAACGCTTTTTGCCAAAACATTTCTTTTGGCATTTCTTATCGATTACGGGTTTTCTCTGCTAGATTTCTATTTCTTAGGAGTAATAGGAGGAATAGAGCGTATCTCTGTGATGTATATAATTGAGTTTATAGAAACGACTTTACTAACCGCTTTGCCGGCCTATTATGTTTTAAGCGTTGCAAGTGGCTGGAATAAAAATGCTATGGCAGAAGAAATAAGAAAAAAACAGCTACTAAGTATGGTAACGTTGAAATAATCAATATTTTACTTTCAAACGGCATGAATATAAATAATAAAAGCAAAGAAAACATTTCGCTCAAGGATATTGATTAACGTCAAAATCATTTACAAGCGGCGGAATTTATTTCTAAATTTAAGGAAAAAAAACTTTTGATTAATACTGCCAGTCAGTAAAAACTCTCTTTCTTTAAGGGAAGGAGAGTTTTTAATTAGTATAACTCCTTCTACTTTTACCGTTTTATTTTATCAGTGAATGAAAGCATATACTAATAATACCTTATAAAAAATGATATAATAATTTAAGAACGCAGAAACTGTTGCGTTTGATTTTTTATTAAGGGCGTGTAGCTCAGTTTGGGAGAGCGCCTCGTTCGCAACGAGGAGGTCGTCGGTTCGATCCCGATCACGTCCACTTTTTATTATACCGTGCAAAAAGGCATAATTTATGGCAAAAGTTTATATCAAAGATATAGGCAAATATTTAGGACAAGACGTTTCTTTAAGCGGCTGGCTGTACAATAAAAGCTCAAAAGGCAAACTTATATTTTTGCAGCTACGCGACGGCAGCGGCGTTATACAATGCGTTGTTTTCAAAGGCGACGTAAGCGACGAAATTTTTAAACTTGCCGACAGCCTTACGCAGGAATCTTCGATAACCGTCGGCGGAATTGTAAAAGAGGACAAACGCTCGAAACTCGGCTATGAAATCGGCGTGAAAAATTTATCTTTAATACAGCTTGCAAAAGATTATCCTATTTCGCCCAAAGAACATGGAACGGCTTTTTTGATGGAAAATAGGCATCTTTGGCTGCGCTCCAGCCGTCAGGCTGCCATTTTAAAAATAAGAGACGAAATTATTTTTGCTATCCGTCAATATTTTCGCGATAATGGTTTTATTTTAGTCGATTCCCCCATTTTAACGCCGGCCGCAAGCGAAGGCACAAGCACTTTGTTTGAGACGGATTATTTCGATCAAAGAGCTTATTTGTCGCAAAGCGGGCAGCTTTACGGCGAAGCCGCCGCGATGGCGCTTGGCAAGATTTACTGTTTCGGGCCGACTTTCCGCGCCGAAAAATCTAAAACTCGCAGACATCTTACAGAATTTTGGATGGTGGAACCTGAAGTCGCCTTTAACGATATAGACGACAATATGGACCTTGCGGAAGATTTTATCTGCTATATTATAGAGCAGGTTTTAAAGAACCGCCGCGCGGAACTTGAGGTTTTGGAGCGCGATATTTCCAAACTCGAAAATATAAAAAAACCTTTCCCGCGTATTTCTTACACTCAAGCAATTGAAATTTTAAATAAAAAGGGCAACCCGACAAAATGGGGCGGCGATATCGGCGGAGACGAGGAAACTTTGATTTCGGAAAATTTTGAGCGTCCCGTTATGATACACCGCTATCCCGCCGCGATAAAAGCTTTTTATATGAAACGCGACCCGCAGGACGCTAAACTTGCCCTTGCGCTCGACGTCATCGGGCCGGAAGGCTACGGCGAAATTATCGGCGGCAGCGTTAGAGAAGAAGATTATGAAACCTTACTTTCCCGCATAAAAGAATCAAAACTGCCTATAGAGGCTTTTGACTGGTATCTTGATTTGCGCAAATACGGCACAGTGCCGCACGCCGGTTTTGGCATGGGTATAGAGCGTATGGTAGCGTGGATATGCGGTCTGCATCACGTGCGGGAAACTATTGCGTTTCCCCGCATGATGGATAAAATACGACCTTAAAACAAAGCATGGAACAATGCTAAAAAACTATAACACGACTGAACTATTTAGAATTTGAAATAAATGTAAAGACCCCGCCAAAACGGGGTTTTTACATTTTAATTTGTTTGAGGATTATTTATATCTATATTTGTTTTATTTCTTTTCTTTGGAAGTTTCATATTTTGTATAAAACTCAAGTCAAACACGTGTTTCGAAAGATATAATCCTGTCAACAGCGAAACTATCGGTACGATGAAAGCCGACTTTATGCCGAAAATATCTATCACAGCGCCCAATATCATAGTTGAAAGTAGCGCAAGTGTCGACATAGTAAAAAACAACAGCGATATTTCATTTGAGTTGCCCGGGTTTCTTTTAGAAGTTACATTATATAACGGAGGTAAGAAATTGGAAGTACCAATGAACGCTAAGGCTGCCCCTAAAAAACCTAAGAACGAGACTCCGCCCGCCGCAAACAATACGCTGCCGGCAAAACTCATTAAAGCCGAATACAAATATGTTTT
>JAIRMX010000199.1 GCA_031258375.1 Elusimicrobiota bacterium
CGGAACATATCCAAATCGGAAATTCCCCAAACGTCGGTTCTGTTCTGGCCTTCGTAAGTGCCTTCCTCAAAAATTTTAAGGCCTTCTATAGTATGCTGCAAAAGGCCGCGCACATTACCCCAATTTGTGCTGCCGCCGATAAAATAAAATTTATTATAGCCCTTTAAATCGTTAATAAGAGAATGCTGATTTACTATCGTAGGATTGCGCGAAGACGTTTTTGCGGCGGAAGTATCCGGCAGTCCCGTAACCGACGTGAAAACGCCCCTTGCCGTACCCGTCGTAGGAGTAAAAAAATTTTCAAATAATACGCCGCGCTTTGCAAGGGCAAAGGCGTTTGGCGTGGTGTCGATCTCGCCGATAGCAAAAGAAGTTTTGTCATAAGAAAGCGACTCCGTTAAAATAATTACCACGTTATAGTTTTTTACGCCGCCGCGGGCGGGCGGAATATTCCTGACGAAATTTAGCCTTTCTTTATCTTTATCCGTAACGCCCAGATAATCCGCGACTATATCGTAATACTTGCGCGTTTCTTCTTTATTAAAACCGGATCCTTTTTTTGCAAAAGTATAAGTGTCAAAAAGATTTTGAACGGGATTTAAAGCCAGCGAAGATACGAAATTATCAGAGGAAAAATAAGCGTTGCTCCATCTAAGCGGATATTGCGAAACTCTCCCGTGTACAAAAGCCGCCGCTATAAGCAATGCGGGCAAAGCGTACCAATAATGTTTTTTCGGCGAAGTTCTTGAATATGCCCAGACGAACAACTTGGACACAAAAAAATAGTATAAAGCCGCTATTATACACAGCGCAAAAAAGCCTTTTAAAACGGGATAGGTTTGCCAAACCATTTCAAGCGAAGTAAGGGTATTTGAGGCGAGCTCTATGATATAGGCGTTGAGCCTCTCCTTCAAGTACGCATAATATCCAAAATCAATAAAATAAATGACGGTAACAACGGCAAAGGCCAAAGCGTAAATTATAGAAAAAATTTTCTTACGCCGTTTTTTATACGGCAGCAAAAATAAAATGCCGAGCGGCAGGGCAAATAGAAATGCTATGCGCAAATCAAATCTTGCGCCCACTAAAAAAGCCCGCAGTACAAGTTTGGCCGAAACTATTTGCTCCGGCGCGTTAACAAAATAAAAAATAATTCTTAAGACGGTAAAAATAAAAGCGTTAAAAAAAGCAAAAGCCAAAAAAGCAAGAAAACGACTTGGAATATAAAATTTTGTCATAAAATAATCTCTCTAATAAGTAATATTGCTTAAACTTGGCGCGGCTTAAATTCTCCTTCAGATATTTTACAATTTATATATGAGGCTTTGTTTTATTTCCTTAAAGATTTTTTCACGATATCGGCCGCAGTTTTTGCCGCAATTTTTATTTCGCGCGACGCGGGCGCGTCAAAATCCGTGTTTTTGGCATTGGCCGCGATAAATATTATTTTTAAATCCGGCAATTCTTCTTTTAAAAATTTTACCATAATATTCAACGGCATAGTGTGGGTGGAAAGAGACGGATTTATTATATCGGCTTCATTTAATAATTCAAGAGCGCCCGCGGGTTTTTGCGGCAAAAAAGCCGCGTCGGCTATTATAAGATAATCCGGCGCAAAAGCCTTTATTTTACCGCTCATATTTTCCGGCAGCTCGCCGCCGTCCAGCGGCAGAAAATCCGCGCCGGCAAACTTTTGCAGACGTTTATAAATCATATGGCCAAAACCGTCGTCTGCGCGCATTATATTGCCGACAGCCAGAAAGACAGTTTTTTTATTTTTAAGGAGCGAAACTTGTATCATTTTAACAATCCCATTATTGAAAATAATTTTTTTAATATCTAAAATACCTTTAGATGATAATTATTTTAAAATTGTATCATTTTTATTTGCAATTCCAACTTATAAAACAGCCAATGCAAAGAATATCAAAATTTAGTATATTAAATTGTAGGTCTCAAAATTTTTAGAATAAAGTTTCTCTTATGAAAAACAAAAAAATTCTTTTAGGAAGAGAGTATCTGTCTGTCTGTCTGTCTGTCTGTCTGTCTGTCTGTCTATAAATTAATCTCTGATTTTATTCTCTCTTTTGTAAAGAGAGAGGGAGACTTTGAAACAAAAGTTTCAAAGTCGGAAGATAGATTTAAAGGCAGTTCTAACAACTATATTAAATCCCTCGCCGCTAAAGCGGCACTCCCTTTACTAAAGGGAGAATACTGCGGTTCCGTCAATTTTTTCAATTATAAACTAATTTCTGATTTTATTTTTAACTTCTTTACTCCACCCTCACCTGCGCGCTTTGCGCGCCTCCTCTCCCCTCTTATAGGGAGAGGAAAAAACTTATGCTTTTTTCTCTCTTTTGTAAAGAGAGAGGGAGACTTTGAAACTTTTGTTTCAAAGTCGGAAGAGAGATTTAATGAAAGCATTTCTAACAACAATATTAAATCCCCCGCCGCTAAAGCGGCACTCCCTTTACTAAAGGGAGAATTCTTTATTTTCACTTTTAACTGTTTCAGTTTAGTAAAGATAGTAAAGTCTCTGCGTGCGTAAAGGCTTATTTTATGTATGGAGGAAGTATCATGAGTATCAGAAACAAAAAAGCGTTTACTTTAATTGAAATCCTCGTAGTCGTAGTTATTATCGGCATTCTTGCCGCTGTTGCCCTGCCGCAATATAACAAAGTTGTGGAAAAAGCGCGCGCGGCCGAAGCATTGACCGTCATTAGAACTATAGCCGATGCTGAGGAAATGCATCATCTAATAACGGGAGAATACACTGTAAATGCCGACGCTTTGGATGTTTCTTACAAACCTATGAAGTATTTTCATTTTACGATAGACCCTAGTATTTATAATATAAGGGCCATACGCGGCAGCAATTCCTCCAAATACTACCACTTCAGATATTTCATGAAGAATATTCCCTCGAACAGCTACCCCGGCAAATTTTTATGCCTGCATCCGATAAATGACGAGACCTATGCCTATATCTGCCAGAGCCTTGGCGGCACAGGCAAACATATATATAAACATATGTCTGACATTCAAAGCGCTTATTATTTAAACTAACGTTCCTCAAGCATCTACGCGGTGTAAAATATCAAACGCATATTGGAATATAATGATAAGCCTAGTTGCGCAGGCTATTAACTTCTAATCAGTTTTTAGCTGAAGTTTATCTAACTATTTTACTACGTTACGTATTGATGTTATACACAGCATTTTGCAAAAAATGCTATTATTTATAAATGGATACAAAAACGCTTTCCGAAATTGTCTCATGGTCAAAAACTACTGACCTGCAAGAAATTATTTATAGAAAAAACGACGCGTCCGTAGAAATTAAAACCGCGCAAGCCGCGCCGCAGGCATCTGATTTTAGCAGCAAATTAAAAGCGGTCGTCT
>JAIRMX010000041.1 GCA_031258375.1 Elusimicrobiota bacterium
CAAAAAATTCTTGTACGGCAAACCCCGAATGAGATGCAAGTCTAATGCAAAATATAAGCGGTTTAAAAATTTGCCGCACCGTAAAACCGCCGGCAAGGCAGGCAGTCCACTCGCCGGCGTTAATCATATCGGATATTACAAGCAAGGCGCTTAACAGGCAGGCTACGGGCAAAATCTGTATAAGCCATGAGGGCAAAGTAAACAAAGAGTATTTCAGGACCATTCTAAAAGGAGCGGAGTAAGTCGTCATCCAGCGCATTTTTTCTATGCTGTCTCCCAAAAAAATCAAAGCGGAAAAAATACACATGATGAATATAAAAGGCCCCCAGAATTTGCCGGCCACATATCTTGAAAGTATGCTCATTTGTTTAAAAGTTGCCTCCGCCATAAATAAAAACTTAAAATCGCGCCTATAATAACCGGAAGCAGCGGCCCGCCGTATGCCAACGGAGCGAAAATAAATTTTTTAGCCATAATTTCCCCTACGGTTAAAAGCCCGAAGTACGAAAATATAAAAATTATGCTGTATACCATAGCCGCGCTTCTGCCGGCTTTTTTGTTTGCGGCGAAAGCCGTGGGGCAGCTTAGAAAAAAAAGCACTATAACCGATAAAGTCATTGAAACGCGGTATGCAATTGCCGGCCTGTAAGAAGCGGCGTCTTTATCGGATAATTTGCCGCCTTTAATCGCGCCGACAATCTGGGGCGAAGTCAGTTCTCTCGCTTTAAAGCTGCCGGCGGGAGCCGTCTTTTTGGCAAGCGGAATAAAAACTTTATACTCGCCGAATTCGGCCGTTATTATTCTGTGCGGATTATGCAGGTCATGGCGCTGCATTTGACCGTTTTGTAAAGTTATATTGATGCCGTTTCGTCCGGTATCGATTTTACCGGCGGCGGCGTTTATTTTTGTGCTCAGCGCGGCATTATCGTTTTTGCGCGATAAATGAACGGATGAAAGTATTTTGCGCGTTTTATCGACGCTTTCGGCAAAAATATCCCAATCTCCCAAATTAATAAAAGTTTTCGGCTCGATATTCACTTTTGTTATTCTTGAAGAAATATCGTCTTTTGCCTCTTCAAGGTGGCGGCGTCCCAAAGGGCTTACCCAGCCCGTCATCCAAAACATAAGAAAGCATAAAAATAAAGCTATAACGAAAAGGGGTTTTGTTATCTCTCTAAAAGAAAATCCCGCCGCGCGCAAAGCCATAATTTCGCCGCTTTGGCTCATTGAACTTAAGGTCATTACTATTGAAACTTGAACGGCCATCGGTATGCTTAAAACCAAAATATCCGGCAGGAGATAAACGGCGGTGGCGCTGACCCAAAGCATATCCGCGCCGTAAGACGCGGCGTAGGTAAAAATTCTTGAAAATTGCCCCATAAATACCACAAACACAAAGATAAACAGAACTCCGAAGAAGAACTGCAGCATATTTTTGCTCGTATAGCGGAATATTATTGGCATTATTTATTACTTAAAGACATAAGGTTATAGGTTCTGTTTTATTCGCGCGCCGGCCTTTATTTTGTCTGATTTAGAATTATTTTCTTTTTGCTTTTGGGCATAATTGAATATGGCATTTGCTGGCCGCGCTCGCTTCCGCCGATTAAATTTATATTATAGGTTACGATTATTGAATCTTCGCCGGATTCGGTTTTGTCTATTTCAAAAAAACCGTTGGAAAGAAGATCGTCGGATTCGAGCAGAATAATCATATCCTTATTAAAATCAACGTCGGGATAACTGCCTTTATTTTTCTTTTTAAATTCTTTATAAGCCGAAGGGCTGTCTATCAAATTATATTTGGCTTTTGCGATTATCATCGTAAATCTCGTTTTTTCATCGGCGGTCGGGGAAAATTCGCCCGTATATTCGTCCGGCGCGTAGTTTTCCTCACCGTCCGGCACGTTCGCATCCGTTTCGTATTGCTGGTCGCTGCGCGTTACCAAAATGCCTTTTATCGAAGTTGCGGCCTTGTCAAGAGCTTCCACGTCGGCTTCGTATATGTCCAGCATAGTTTGCACGTCGCCTTGTTTTATGTCATATTTCGGTTTTAAATAATACTGCCACAAAAGTCCCGCCGCGGCAATGCCCAGGCATAAAGCCGTAAAATTTATTTTGTTCATCTTTTCTCCCATTTGCCGCGCTCTGCCGTTATGACGGATTTTAAGCCGCCGCGCGGCGTAAATTCCGCCGTGATTCTTGCGGCTTTAGGGCGGCATGAACGCAATACGTCGTCTAATATTTTATTTGCCACATTTTCCATAAATATTCCCATATCCCGATATTTAAGCAGGTAATATTTTAAAGACTTAAGTTCGAGACATAATTTTGCCGGAACGTATTCTATAGTTATAACGCCAAAATCCGGCAGGCCGGTTTTCGGGCATACGGACGTAAACTCGGGCAGAATTATTTTTATGAGATAATCTCTTTTATATTGATTTTCCCAGCATTCTATAAACGGCAGTTTTATATTTGCATTTTTTCGGGCGTGCTGCGTGCTATAGCCGAAGTCCAAATCTTTTTTTATTTCTTTTTTCATTTATTAAGCCTCGCGGAATTTAAAATAATAATTATCAAAGATATAACCAGCACGGCAATTTCGCGCGATAAAATATTGTCAGAGTAATTTAAAATAGAATAAAACGCCGACAAGCCGTATACAATTAAAATAAAAATATTTTGCCTTGTTACCGCGCGCAGCTCGCCGTCAAATTCAAAAACGCGCTTTACGCTGTCGAAATCTTTAGACGAAACGGATATATCCATCCACCCTGAAAAGACGTCTTGTCCGGTAGAGAAAGCTATCGACGCGTCGGCGTTTAAAAGCGCGAGTATGTCGTTAAATCCGTCGCCTATCATTGTGATGACTTCGCCGATATTTCTCTGCGCGGCAATTTTTGCGGCTTTATCCTGCGGGAACATATCTCCGTAATATTCGCTTATGGCGGCTTTTTGCGCCGCGATGCCGACCGCTGCGGAATTATCGCCCGATACCATGCATACTTTTTTAGCGGATTTTTCTAGGTAAGCGATTGTCGCTTTTACATTTGCGCGAAGGCGGTCGATAAAACAAATCGCGCCTAAAAATTCGCCGTCTTGAGCCACGTAAAAAAAGGTTTTTCCGTGTTCATTTTCCAGCGGTCGTATTTTTATGCCAAATTGTTCAAGCAACGAAGCGCGGCCGGAAATAATAGTTTTATCGTGGGTTTTCACTAAAGCCCCCGCGCCCGGATACAGTTCCGCCGAAAGCAGTTTCTCTTTTTTCAATTTATATTTTTTAACGCATTTATTTATAGCCGCCGCAAACGCGCCGTCGGTTTGCTGTTGTGAAATAAAGGCCGCCTTTATTACTTCGGCTTCTTTTACGCCCTGCGCGGCGATAATATCGCTTACTTCAAATTTGCCCGCGGTAAGAGTGCCGGTTTTATCTATGAAAACTTTGGTGGTTTTGGCAAGCGTTTTAAGTATATACGGATTATTTATTTTTATGCCTTTTTTTGCTGCGCCGCGTTTAAGAAAAAAAAGCGGCGCGTAAGCCGCAATCATATATACCGCCGGTACGGCGCAGGATAAAATAAAGAAAAATATAGACGTCCAATAGCGCATATTTTCAAATCCGTCGACATATAAGCCGAAGCAAAATTGAACTATGGACGTAAAAACAAAAAATAACAAAACCGGCGCGGCAAGATTTTCAAAAATATTGGGCGACGCGAGTTTGCCTTTTTCATTTTCTTTTACCGCTTGCAGTATTTTTGCCATACGCGAATTATTTTTCAGGCTTGCTGCCCGCGCTTTAAAATCCGCGCCTTTATTAACGCTCGCGGCATAAACGCTGTCGCCTTTTTGTTTAACGGAGGGAGTTATATTTCCCGTAAGCAGATATTCGTCCACTAAAGCGCAGCCTTCGGATATTACGGCGTCAACCGGAACTCGTTCCCCGCGTTTTACTATAATAGTGTCGCCTATTTCTATTTCAGAGCTGAAAACCCGCCTCAGCGCGCCCCATTCTTCTTCTTTTAAAGCGGAGCGGGACATAAAATTATCCAAACTTTCGCTAAAAGCAAAAGATTTGGAGAAATATCTCAGTTCCGCGGCTTTAAAAAAGTTCAAAAGGGAAAAACTTACTGACAGCAGTAGCGAATATCCCGTCATTTCTAAAATAGATTTTCCGTTTATATTATCCAAAAGACACAGCGAAAAAATAGCAAGTCCGTTTATGGAAGCAAGCGCGTTGAAACCTATATAAAATTTTTTTAATTCGGCATAGGCGCCGCGTAAAAATAATTCTCCGCCCCATAGAAGAGCCGGCACGAAAACAAACAAAAACATTGTGTCCGAAAACACAAAAACATATCCCAACGCGGAAATTATGGCCAGCAAAACACATAACCATCCTCTGAAAATATAAGACGACGGCGCGAAAAAAATGTGTTTTGAGTTCGATTTGTTTTCCCGCACGCGAACTACTCCATGAAGGTTCTGGTTATTACTCTTCTTCGGCCTTCTTCCGTGCGCATAAGAGCTATTTTAGCGTTATAACGGCGCGCATTATTGGGATTTAATTTTCTTGCGGCAAGATAATTTGCCACCGCCTGAACCGGATCTTCTATCGCGTTGATATCGCCCGCGAGTTCATATGCGGGCACAAATTCGTTATTAATGCTTTTTATCGTATTTACGTCCGCAAGAGCGGAATAATGATCGACGTTTTTAAAATGCAGCTGCGCTCTGGCGTAAAGCGCGTCGACGTAATCCGGCTTCAGTCTTATTGCCGTGTCGAAATCCGCCATAGCGTTGGCGTATTTTCTGGCTTGTTTAAAGGCAATACCGCGGCGATAATAGTTTTTTGCATTATACGGGCCGCTATTCAAGGCTTTTGTCAAATCCTCAACGGCTTCAATAACGTACAGCCGCCTAAGATTAATTAAAGCTCTTTGTTCTAAAGCCGCGCTGGAACTTGGACTGATAGCGACGGCGTCGTTGATATCTTGCGCCGCGGACTCTATTTTGTCAATAGCATTATAGGCTGCGGAACGATTTAAAAGAGCGGTAAAATAATTGGGTTTTATGTCCAGCGCTTGATTAAGATAATAAATAGCGGAAAGCGGCCTGCCTTGGGATATATTAAACGATCCCATATTATTTAGAAGCTCAAGATGTCTGGGATTTATTTCATAGGCTTTTTTGTAATCTTCTTCCGCCATTTTATACTCGCGCATTTGTTCGTATATTATCGCGCGATTAATTAACGCCGGAAGATATTTTCCGTCGTTTCTTAATATCGCGTTATACGTTTTTAAAGCGCCGCTTATATCTCCTGCGGCGTTAAGCCTGACGGCTTGTTTAAATAATGCTTCGTTTTTAGAACCGCATCCGCAAACTAAAAATAAAACTGCCAGCGAAATAACAAAATATTTTTTCATTTAATTCTCCCGTTTATTCTTAATTATGGAAAAAAACAATAAAACTACGCCTGTCGTAATAAAAGAATCGGCAATATTAAAAACAGGCCATATTATAAAATCCAAATAATCAATCACATAGCCTAATATAATTCTATCATAAAGATTGGCGATTGCGCCCGCAATAATGAAGTTTACCGCGCATCTTGCCGCTTGGCCGTATTTAATAAAATCGGCGCGCCATTTCAGCAAAAAAAACAAAATAACAAGGGCAAGGCAGGCCAGAAAAAAATTCCCATTTTGAAAGAGGCCAAAAGCCGCGCCGGTATTTTCGACGTAAGTCAGGCGGAAAAACGGGGCGAGTATCAGCGAACCCAAAGGCTGCAGAAAATCCGCGGCCAAAATTTTGGAAATTCTATCGGCCGCAAATATCGGCGGGATAATAATTATTTCCGGTTTATAACGCGCCCAAATATTTCCTAAAAGTGAAACACTCATTTAGACTGTAATTCCTTTTGTTCGATTCCGAAATCGTTTTTTAACTGACGATAATATTTAATCTTTTTCTATATCTATTTTATCAAAATTTGAGCGTTTAAATATTCCAAACGGAAATACCGTTTAGATTTGGTTCTTATCGCCTTTACTGCGGCAGAAAAAAAGAATAATATTAGGCATTGCAAAAAAAGGATGCAAAGATAAAAAAAAGAGTGTCCCAAGAAGTCTTTAAACATAAAAAATACTAAAGAAGTAAAGCACATACTTATACAGTTCTAAAAGGACAAACATACAACAGGATATTATCCGGCTAGACTTATAAGTAAGACTTACTGTTACTCCAAGTCTATTGAGATGGCGGAGTTATTGGTGTTACTTTTTATATTTGAAGACTTTGTTTTTGCTATGCCTTTTTAGCATTGCTGCAAATTTGCAGTGCAAGTGCATTTTTTGTATATTTTATATTATAATATAAAACATCTGAGAACTATATGAATAAAAAAAGGACATTAGAAACTACGCTTTTGGAAACTTCTTTATTAAAAAGACAAGCCGCCGATTTATTAAAAAGGAGAAATAAAATATGAAAAAGTTGTTAATTGTATGTTTTTGCGTAGTAAATTTGATTTTTGCTCTTACGGCGTGTGTATCTGCCGCCACGGACATAGAGCATTTTAAACAAGGTTTAGTTCACTATAACAATGGCGATTTGCAAAGCGCCGCCAAAGAATGGGAGACGGCTCTCACGCTAAACCCTCAAAATTCAGACGCAAATTTCGGGCTAAGACGTATCAAAGCGCAGACACAAGCTGCGTCCGAAGCTAATGACGCGACGGCATTCGCTCCTGTTTTGCCGGCTGTAGAAACGCCCCAAAAGGTTAACAACGAAATATCTAAAGATGAACAATCAAGCCAATCTCAACAAAGCGGAGGGCAAAAAGGGCAAAGTATTTTTATGACGGCCGCAAACGCGCCGCTTACCGAAGGCGCAAACGTCGTATATGCCGCCGCGTTTCAAATGGCTTGGGATACTCTCATAGATAAAATAATTAAAGATAAGATACAGCTTGAGGGCAACCCGCCTTTGGCAAAAGCGCTTAATCTTGGAAGAATCGGTAAAAAAGATTTATCTTCGGAAGCCTATTTTGCGGACGCCGGTTCCAAAAAAGACGGCATTGAACAACGCGTGAGAAACGGGCTTAAACAAAAATTTAATACGGAGCCGATAAACGATATTTCTTTGAAAAACCCCGATGATATTTTGGCTTACGCTTATTTGTATAAGAATTTGACATTTAATCCTAAATTTGAAAAAAATAATTATTTTTATTTTATGGGCGAGGATGTGGAGGCATTCGGTATTAACTCCTTTAATCCGTATGATAAAGCGCAAGCGCAAATGGCGCAAAACGTAAAAATAAATTACTATAGGCCGCGAAGTTACGATGAAAAAACAAACACTTCAACGAGAAAAAGTTTTGTCGTTACAATTAATTCAAAAGATAATAATGACGAAATTATTTTTGCGCTTATTGAAAAAGAAAAAGATTTAGAGCTTGCAATCAAAAAAGCTCTTTCTTTGAGGAAAGAAAATATCTCAATGGAAAAAGACGACGTCTTGCTTATTCCCGCCATAAAATTTGATGAAACAAAAGAATTTCAGGAATTATATAAAAATATAATAAATTACGCTCCTTATGCGATAGCAAAAGCATTGCAAACGGTAAAATTTGATATGAATTATGAAGGCGTTAAATTAATCGTAGAGGCTGTTATAGCGGGATTTACTTCTCCTGCGCCGCAGCCGCAGCCAAAGAAACTCCCTAAAATAATGCGCTTTGACAGCCCTTTTCTTGTTTTGATGAAAGAAAAA
>JAIRMX010000145.1 GCA_031258375.1 Elusimicrobiota bacterium
AATTGCGACAATAATGACGGCAAACCGCAAATATAAACTTATCGTTGAAGGCCATACCGATACTGTCGGCGCCGATGATTATAATGACTGGCTTTCTAAAGCGCGCGCAAATGCGATAAAGGCTTATCTGGTAAGCCGCGGAGTATTTGCGGACTCTGTCACGACATACGGACACGGCAAACGTTTGCCTTTGGTTAACGACGATTCGCCCGATGGCAGAGCCTGCAACAGACGCGTTGTTTTTACGCTAACTGTTCGTGGCTGGGAAACGGTGTATTAGAGTTGCTTTAGAAGTTAGAAACGAAAATCAAAATGTAAAGGAGAATATCAAATATGGAAGAAGCAATTATGGTATTGATTATTTGTATCGCGGCAATATTTTTAATATGGATTGTGTATGAAATATTGAGTTTGAGGCGCGTTGTGCCTACAAATCACGTGCATATTGTGCAAAGAGCAAAAATGGCCACGTCATACGGCAAGAACAGTTCGGCCGGCAATAAATATTATGAGTTTCCTTCGTGGATTCCGTTCATAGGCGTGTCGGTGGCAAGTTATCCCATTTCCGTATTTGATATTGACTTGATGAATTACGAAGCTTATGACCAGGGACGTTTGCCGTTTGTGGTCGACGTAAAAGCTTTTTTTAGAATAGATAACTCGGACGTTGCGGCAAGCAGAGTTTCGTCTTTTGACGAATTGCAAAAACAGCTGACTGATATCGTAAGGGGCGCGGTGAGAAGTCTGCTTGCAAAATCCGATTTGGAAAGCATTATGTCCGAGAGAAGCATTTACGGAAGCAAATTCACTGAGGAAGTTACATCGCAGCTTGAAGCGTGGGGCGTTGTTACCGTAAAAAATATTGAATTAATGGATATAAGGGATACAAAGGAAAGCCGCGTTATTGAAAATATCATGGCTAAGAAAAAATCCCAGATAGAAATGGAGTCAAGAACCGAAGTTGCAGAAAATAAAAAGAAAGCCGAGCAAGCCGAAATTGAAGCTTCAAGAGAAGTCGCGCTTAAACAGGAAGCCGCAAAACAAGACGTAGGCATAAAACAAGCCGAAGTTGAAAGAACGGTAGGCATTGCAAAGGAAAAGGCTTTTCAGGATATTAAAGAACAGGCCAAAATTACCGCCGAAAGAGATATGGCCGTGGAGAAAGTCAAACAAGTCCAAATGGCGTCTATCAACAAAGAGGCCAATATCGTTAAAGCGGAAGAGGAAAAATCCGTAGCCGAAATTCAAGCGGAAGCTACAAAAAAAGTTTTTATTGTGGAAGCCGAAGGTAAAAAACAGGCTGTAGAACTTGAGGCGCATGCGGCTTTGGTGGCGAAACAGAAAGAAGCGCAGGGCATTGAAGCGGAAGGTATGGCTGTGGCTATTGCGCTGAGAGAAAAGGAACTGGCTTCGGTTACGGCTCAAGTCACGCTTGCCGAAAAAGTGGGGGCAAACGAACCATATCAAAAATATCTTATCAGCGTCAGACAGGTTGAGGCAAATGAAAAAGTCGGCGTTGAGCAGGCCAAAAATCTCGGACGGGCAAATATTAAGATAATTGCAAACGGCGGCACCGTTGAAAACGGCGTTAAATCGGCAATGGATATATTTTC
The DNA here is from genome assembly GCA_031258375.1 of Elusimicrobiota bacterium. Classification (GTDB taxonomy): domain Bacteria; phylum Elusimicrobiota; class Elusimicrobia; order Elusimicrobiales; family Elusimicrobiaceae; genus Proelusimicrobium. The sequence goes on from JAIRMX010000145.1 coordinate 1,614, forward strand.
GACGACAAAAGGCGGGCTTGGTTTGGCGAGCGCTTTGGAGGGCTTAAAAGGCACCGAAGCGGGGGAAAAATTCGTGGAAGGCATTGGCGATTATCTAAAATCAAAAAAAGATAAATAACAATTACTCTTCCTTAATTTTTTTAGTTTTTTTATATATACTTAAAATACTATGTATACATAAGTAATGTTTTTTTATATTTAATAAAATTTGTTTTTAATTTTCACAGAAGATTTTTAGTTGACATCGCTATTAGTTTTGTGATTTAATTAGTATATAGTATAAATAAAAAGGGAAATATGCCTTTAGAAGAAAATAATCAAAACGCGCCTGATATAGATAACCTTATTAAATCTTTTCAGGAAGAAAATAAAACGCGGCAAAATGCGGGTGCAGAGATCGAGCCTTTTGTCTTTGGCGATAATTTTGACATAGACGCTTTTGTCGGCGAAAATGGCGATGACGACGGCGACTCGTTTGAAAAAACTCTTACTTCCGTTAAAACCCAGCGGGATAATGCCTCGTCGGACGGGGGCGAAGAAAGAAGTTTTAACGTTGGCTTTCAAAATGATTTAAAAGACCAGTCCATAAAAAATCTCGAAGAAAAAATTGCCGAGCTTGAAACTCGTTTTGAAGATATAAATAAAGACAAATCCCTCTCGGCCGCTTTTGCGGCGGAACTTGCCGGCGACAAAGAGGAAGAAAGATATACTCCCGGCGTTAAAGCTAACGACGAGTTTTTTCACAATATTTCAAATACGATAGAGACTTTAAAAGGCAGCCTTGAAAATATAGTCAGCGCGCGCCTTCAGTATGAAGAAAATTTAATACGGCAGGACCAATCTCTTATAACGCGCCTTCGCGATAAAACAAGCCGCCTTAAGGCGATTAATATAGCTTTAAACAGCGAAGTAAAGCGCGCCAAAAACGAAAAACTTGAGTCTTTGCGCCGTTCCGCAGAGCAGACAAAAGAATTGCTCTCTTTGCGCATGCAGCTTAGCCGCGTCGAAGAAAAAGCCAAACACGGCGATTTTAAACTTGCAAATCTTGAGCAGCAGCTTGCGTCCGTTAATTCCCAAAAAGAACTTTTAGATGCCGAAATATCAAAAATCCGCGAGGAAAAGCTTTCATATCTGCGTCAGGCTGCGCAACAGACGAAAGAAATTATGTCTTTCCGTTTTGAACTCGGCAAAGCGGAGGAAAAATTTAAGCAGGAAGAAATAAAAGCCTCTACCCTTCAGGAACAACTTAAAAATGCCGAAGATATGCGCGCTTTGCTTGATAAAGAACTTTATTCTTCCCGTTCGCAAAGGGAAGAAGCGAATCGTAAAATCGTTTCGCTTGAAAAAGAAGCGCAAACGTTAAGATCGGATGTAGAGCGTTCCTCCGCCTCTTTGCAACGCGAAAGTTCTTTAGTTGTAGAACTTAAAGAAAAAATCATTATTCTTGAAACAGAACTTCGGCGTCTTAACAGCGAAAAAGCCGGTCTTTTTGCCAGAACGGACGAAAATCTCCGACGGCTTGAAGCCGCGCGCGCGGAGCAGGAGCGGGCTGCGGAAAAAATAAGAACTTTGCAAGCCGGCGAATTTTCGTTAATAAAAGATCAAAAGGGACAGGAATCGCAGACGATTTTAGCGGAATTACGCCGCGCGGAAGATAAATACCGTCAGGAAGAAACTTTTGTAAATACTTTAAAATTGCAAATAGAAGCTCTAAAAAGCGACATCAGAAACCTTGAATCTGAAAAATCACTTTTAAAAGATAAATCGTTAGGCTTGGCAAAAGAGCTTGATTCCCTCAATTCTTCCCGCCGTTATGAGCTTGAAAATTTAAACCGCGAACTTAGGGACGCGCAGGAAAAGCTTTCGCGCGAGCAACATGCCTATAGAGAACTTTCGGAACGCTTTGCCGCCGCCGAAGCGGAAAAAGCCGCTCTTTTCGAGCAAATTTCCAAATTGCTTGCCGCAAAAGACGAGGCTTTAAAGCGAAATGACGAATACACGGCCGAAATAAAAAAAATAAAAGCCGAGCATCGCGCGCTTTACGAGAAGTTGAATGCGGATATAGCGGAACTTAAGGCCAAAAATGAAGTTGATACTTCCGCTCTTAAAGAGCAAATATCTTTTATAGAAAAGCATAAGCCGCTTATTGACGGCGAACTTAAAAAAGCAAACGAAGAACGTTTTGAAATATTGCGTCGACTTGAGCAAAAAACGAAAGAATTTGAAGAATACCGCGTTAAATACGAGCAAGAGATTTCAACTTTGCGCGAAGAGAAAACGCGGGAGATTAATTCCTACCGCGGCCGCCTTGAAAACGCCGAACGTCGTTTGAAAGACGGGGAAGTTCTAATAGAGGAATTAAAGACAAAAATTGCAAATCGCTTCGAACAAAGCGCGGCTGATAATTCCGCAAGCAGCGAGGCGTTGTCTGCCGCAATTTCTCGTCAAACGGAAGAAATAGTATCTTTAAAAAATAATCTGGCAAAAGCCGAAAGCAGATTTGCGCAAGACACCGTGCTTGTAAACCAGCTTAAGGAACAATTAAGCGTTGCCGCCGGCGCGGCCGCCGCGTTGGAACAGGAAGTAAATCGTCTGAAAGAAGAAAACGCGGCCATACGCAGGGATTTATCCGTCAAAGAAGAGGAACTACTCTCGCTAAGAAATCTGCTTTCCAAAACGCAGCAGGAACTTGAGCAGGAAAGCGCGGCGGCAAAACAGTTAAAGGAGCATACTTCAAGACTCAAAGCCGTAAATTCCGCTCTGGATACGGAAGTCAGAAAAGTTCAGGCGGAAAAGTTTGCCGCGCTTAAAAAATCCGCCGAACAGGCAAAAGAAATACTTTTTCTTAAAGAACAACTTACTAAAGCCGAGAGCGGTTTTAGTAAACTCGATTTTGAAAACGGCATAATATCAATTCGCAAAGAATACGAGGCCAAAGTCGAAAATCTTGAAACGCAGTTAAAAGACGTTTCCGCAAAATTTGCAGAGCAGGTAAAAGAAATACAAAATCTTAAAGCCGACAATACGCAGCTTAAAGACGCG
>JAIRMX010000160.1 GCA_031258375.1 Elusimicrobiota bacterium
TTCATTTTATTTGTGTTTAAATTTATGATTTAAAAATTTTGCTCATCTATCTTATAGCTTTATGCTTGTTTTTTTATATCAGTTAAATTATCTATAATTTCCCAATGCCCGCCTTTGGCCGGCCCTACTCTGCCTATGGCCCCTTCTTTTTTTAACTGCCGGATATTCTTTTCAATACCCGCGATACTCAATCCAAGTATTTTTGCTAATTCAGGTATCGTTATTTGGGGCGTTTTTTCTATAAGGCGCAAAATTTCCGTACCGCTTTTCCCCTTACTCTTCCCCTTACTTTTCCCCTTACTTTCTTCCATTTCCTCCATAGAGCGGTCAAACTTTAAAGCTATTTTAGTCGCCGTAGAAGAAAATCTAAAAATATCGCGCCCGTAAAGGCCGATTATATACGGAATGCCCGAACCCATGTGCTCCACAAGCTCAAGGTCCTTAAATATGCGCATAATTTCAGGGTTGCGCGGCTTTGACATACCCGTAAAGAAATCCTCTTTATTCATCCAAGCCAACAAATCCCCGTAAGCAGTTATTTCAAACCTATCTTCATAAATTTCAAAAATCGGCGTGTCCCCGCGGGAATAATCGTTGTGAACAAAAGCGTTTATAACCGCCTCGCGCAAGGCCTCTTTATCAACATATCTTTTTTCTATTCTTAAAGGATATGTCTTTTTTGCCTGCGTAATATTTTCCGCGTCCAATCTGTCCAAAACTCTGTTCATTGCCGTTATCAAACATTGGTCGCCGTATTCTTGGTTTTGGATTAAATTAGTCTTGTCTTTGCCCGCCCATTTTGCCAAACGGATTGAAACGCGGTTTTCGTCGGCAAACATATATGCCAATTCGTTATATTTTTTATCTTCGGTATAAAATTTTAAATTTATTGTAAAGTGTTTGTTTAAAGTTTTTTGTTTGCCGGCATAATAAATGCCAAGCTGGGTAAAAGTTAAATCCTGCCGGCGGGCGGGCATACTTAATATTGACGCCTGATAATGTTTGGACATTAACTGTTCAATCATCTCTTCCGTCATCGGTTGGGACGCGCTGCCCACGCGGATAAAACAGCCTTTTTCGGAGCGTCCGTATTTTCTGACATAATAAGGTTTATTCGGGCCGCTTGATAAATTGACATTTATAACCGGTTTCCCGTCGCGGGTTTCTGCAAAAATATCAAATAATCCCATAATGCTTGGGCGAATATTGTTGATTAATCTATCTTTAATTCGGAGCTGAATTTTGTCCGCAGAGGAGACGCCGGCAACAGAGCCGTCGTCTTTAACGCCGATATAAATATTGCCGCCCTTCGCGTTAAGAAACGCAACGGCTTCTTTTTCAATATCGTCGGTAAGCTGCTCTTTATATTCTATGCGGTTTGTTTCCGTCATCGCCATAATTTATTACCCTGCAAATTGCAAAAGCTTTGTATTGATTAATTTTGCAAAATTCCGTTCCAGTTGTTTTTTCCGTCGGGTCATAGTCCAGCGCAGTTGCGTAAATATCAGTAATTTTTTGGCTGTTTACGCGCAACGCCGCCTTAATTTGGCTTTGGCGTATGCGGGTTTTCAACTCCGTCAGCCGTTTTTTATAAGCTTTGTTTACAGTAATTCCCTTTGTTTCCATTTCAAAATTCTAAACCGCCGAAATTGATTTTATCCACGGTTTGTCAAAACTTTTATTAAGCTCTCTTATTATCTGTTTTTCAGTCAATAACAATTCGTGTTTTGCGGCCGTAGCAGCAGTTTTAACGTAAAGCGTTCCGCCTTTGACGGCGTACAATTTCCAATATTTTGCTTTGGAGCCGACAACCTTTTCCCATAAATTGTCAAGCAGCATAAGCCTGTTTATCTGCAAGTTAAATTTTGAAAAACCGTTGGTAAGCTCTTTTGATTCATGCCAAATTGCCTGCGGTTTCTTTCCAAACTTCATTATTAAACTCTTACGGGCATAATAACGTATTTATTCTGGTCTTTGCCTTCAGGTTCGGCCAATGCCGGCTGCGACGCGCTTGCAAAAGAAAATACCACATTGTCCGTAGAGATTGTTTTTAGAACGTCTATTAAATACTGAGGATTAAAAGACGTGTTAAACTCTTCGCCGGTATAATCTACTTTTATTTCCTCGGAAAAATCCATTTTTGAAGAATTGGCGGCAACTAAAAGATTGTTTTCTCCCAAAGTATATTTTACGGTTCCTCCCAAATCGCTCGCGCAAAGAGCGGCGCGTTTTGTAGAAGACAGAAGTTCTTTTGCGTTTGCTTTAAATATTATGTTCTTCTTATTGGGGATAACTTGTTCATAATTGGGGAAATTTCCTTCTATAAGACGTGATATAAAAGTGGTTTTGTTCATATTTAAACTTATTTGATTGTTTGAAACGTTAATATCTATAAAATCTTCATCGCCAGATTTAGAGAGAATTATCAATTTTAACACTTCGTTGAGAACTTTGCTTGGCACTATTATTTTAAATTCTTTTGCCCCTTCTATAGTTTTAGTTGAAGATAAAGCAAGCCTTCTTCCGTCCGTAGCCACTATTTCGAACTTGTCCGCACTATTTGCCCAAAGAAGCCCGTTCAAAACATAGCGGGTTTCCTGCGTTGACGAAGAAAATATAGTGCTTTCAATCATTTCCTTTATCTCTTTGGCCTTTATTTTAAAAGTTTCGTCTTTTTCTATTGTTGGAATTATAGGATATTCGCTTTTTGGCGTTCCTATAACCCAGAATTTGGATTTGCCGCTTTTTATGTGGATTTTATTATCCGCATCGCTTTCAATTTTTATCTCTTTGTCCGAAGGTAAATTTTTTAATATATCTGAAAATTCTTTCAAGGGTATGGTTATTGAGCCTTCTTCCAAAACTTCCGCTTTTAGATTATGTATGGTAGCCATTTCCATATCGGTTCTTGTAAGTTTAACATTTCCGCCGGAAGCTTCCATCAGGAAGTTATAGAGTATAGGCAAAGTAGTTCTGCCGGATAATCCCGATTGGATTATTTGCAATCCTTCTAAAAAACTTTCTTTTGTTATATTTAATTTCATACTATTATCCTTATTACTAATGTTATGTTAATTTTGTTGATAAATGTTAATCTTAAATAAAAATTTCTAAAAAAACTGTTGGCAGAAATTTTTTTTAGTCAACATTATCAACACAAATTTTTAAAAAAAGAAAATGTTAAGAGTTACCAACAGCTTTTACCTCCGCTATTAATTGATTAATAACAGGCACGAAAAAAGGATTTTGCTCAATATCTTCCTTTATTTTTTCTCTTGCATGTATTACAGTTGAATGATCTCTGTTGAATTCTCTTCCGATTTCCGGCAAAGAAAGAGAAGTCAGTTCCGTGGTCAAATACATTGCCACTTGCCTTGGCAAGGCGATAGAACTGTTCTTTTTCTTTGAGTTTAAATCTTCCAAGCTTATTTTATAGTGTTTGCAAACTATCTTTTTGATATGATCGATATTTACCGAAGGTTTTTCCTGGTATATATTTATAATATCCGATAAAATATCTTTTGCTATAGAAACCGTAGGCATTGTGCCGTTTATACTGCAATAAGTGCTTAGTCTAAAAAGGCAGCCTTCAAGTTCTCTTATGCTCGTTTGAACTCCTTCCGCGATGAAAGCGAGAACGTCGTCTCCAATATCAAAATTATTAGAGTCGCGCTTTTGACGCAGTATCGCTATGCGCGTTTCCAAATCCGGTTTTTTTATTTCGGCAACTATGCCGGAAAGAAGCCGAGAGGAAAGTCTTTCGTCTAAAGCTAATTGACTGGGAGATTGATCGGAGGTTAATACTATTTGTTTTTTATTATCAAAGAGGCTGTTAAAAGTATAAAAGAATTCCTGAGAAGAACCTTCTTTGCCGACTACAAATTGTATATCGTCCATAAGAAGACAGTCTAAAGACCGGTATTTTTTACGAAAAGAGTCCGAAGTTTTCTTTTGAATGGATTCAACATAATCCGAAACAAATCCTTCTCCCGACATATAAAGCACTTTGGCCGAAGGATCGTCTTTTAAAATTTGATTGCCTATAGCGTGAAGCAAATGCGTTTTGCCAAGCCCGGGGTGACTGAATATTACAAAAGGATTATTAACTCTCTCGCCGAGCTTTTTTACTACTGCTTGAGAAGCTTTATAAGCAAAACGATTTGAGGGGCCTTCTATAAAGCCCTCAAAAGTAAAAAGCGGATTAAGCCTGTTTATAAATGAATTTTTAGTTGAAGAGATTTGCTTTGGCGCGTCCGATTTTATAATATTATCTATTATACGGTCTGACGTTTCTTCTTGTTTTGAAGATAGAATATATTCTATGGAAAAAGGTGCCGTTGTAATTTCTGATAAAGCCTGAATAAGAGTGCTTTCATAGCGGTTTTTTACAGTTTTAAGCCAAACTTCGTTTGGAAGCTCTATTTTAATAATGCCGCCGTCAAACGATATTATTTTCATCGGCTTAAGCCACATATCGCAAATATCTGATCCAACCTGATTTTCCAGTTTTATCAGCAAACTTGCCCAAATTTCGTTTATATCGAGATTTTCAATCATACCGCCACAACCCAGCATAAAAAATAAAAAAACTATTATAAACAAATTCTAGCAATTTTATAAGCAATCGGTCAATTAGAAGCAGAGTATCATTACATATTGGATTTAAAAAAATTTTAGCCTGAGTTTCAAAAAATTTATTAAAATAAGAAATATGTATCGTTTGCATATTGAAATCAGTTTGCAGTTAGGCCGCGTATAATATTCTGCGGTTCTTTTGTCAGTATAGTTTTATATCTTTTTGATGTTTTACAATTTGCTATAATAATTTAAGTGTTTAAATAAAAGAGGAAAAAAATGAATATTATGCCGCAATATCAACGGCCAACGGCAATACGGAAACTAAGAGGTTTTTTGTTTTAAAAAAATCTTTTCCAAAAAATTCCGCTTTTACATTAATTGAACTTCTTGTAGTTGTATTAATTATCGGCATACTAGCCGCTATTGCGCTGCCGCAATACCGAACCGCAGTTCTAAAGAGTAAAATCCAAAGCACCTTGCCTATACTAAAATCTCTTGCTAATGCCCAGGAGATACATAAGTTATCTTTCGATTCTTACGCAACACACTTCAGTCAATTAGATGTCTCTATTGGAGACAATTGTATTGGCGGCTCATGTATAATAAATAACAATTTTTATGCTATTAGCTCCAATGGGGATATTTTCTGTATTTTAAATAGCGCACAATATGACGAGTCTAAAATAATGTTAAGCATAATTTATGATGAATTAAGTTATCAAAAGTTTGTAACAAACCAAATAATGAAAAAAGGCCAAATAATGTGTATGGACAGAAACAATGCTGAATTTAGAAAAGTGTGCCAATCGTTTTCTCCAAGAGATTTCGTTAACCATGGCGCAGCAAAAATATGGTTGATAAATTAAAAATAGGCAGATTTTAGTTTATTTTCTCCTCGCGCGGCGTTGGACGCATCGGCACGGAAATTTCCGATTGATATTATGCTTTATTGACAAGGTTTTTGTCAATGTTTTTGTCAAGGTGCTTTTTTATTTTTTTGTCACTACGGCCTGAGCCTGTCCGCTAAAGGCTTAATCGGGACTGGCAGGGAATTTATTAATAGGTGAAGGAATACCTTATAATTATTCGTTCGTCGGCAAAAAAGTCAGCCGTGTAAAAAACAGAATGGTTTTCATATCAAAAATCCTCCGCTTTATTTTTTTCTAAAAAAGTTTGCGTGAACTAAATCAATGGACTTTGCAAGACTATTTTTATACGATATAAATAAGAAAACTTAACTTGAGGAGGACTAAAAGAATGAAATCAATAAAAGGTACGCAAACCGAGAAAAACGTGCTCACGGCATTTGCCGGCGAATCGCAGGCAAGAAATAGATATACTTTTTTTGCTTCTGCCGCAAAGAAAGAGGGCTATGTGCAGATAAGTAAAATATTTGAAGAAACCGCAGGACAGGAAAAAGAACACGCCGAGCGGCTTTTTAAATTTTTGGAAGGCGGAGAAGCTGAAATTACAGGGTCTTTTCCGGCCGGAGTAATCGGGAAAACGGCTGATAATTTAAAAGAAGCGGCCGCAGGCGAAGATTATGAATGGCAAACAATGTACCCGTCTTTTGCAAAAATAGCTAAAGAAGAAGGATTTGATGAAATTTCTTCCGTTATGGAACATATTGCTATTGCGGAAAAAGAACATTCAAAACGTTATAAAGCTTTACGCGCAAACATAGAAGCAGGCAAAGTATTTAAAAAAGACGAAAAAACCACATGGCGATGTTTAAATTGCGGCTATATACACAGCAATTCGCAAACCGCGCCGGAAAAATGCCCCGCTTGCGCTCATCCGCAGGCATATTTTGAGCTTTTAGGAGAAAATTGGTAATATAGTAGATTTTATGGAAAGAACGGTTCTTGCAAACGGACAGACTCTTCATCTCGAAGGAAATGCTTTGGAAACAGGCAAAGCCGCGCCGGATTTCACGCTTACCGCAACTGATATGAAAGATATTTCCCTTAAATCTTTTAAGGGGAACATAGTCATTTTATCAATAGTGCCTTCTTTGGATACGCCGGTTTGCACTTTGCAGACTAGACGTTTTAATAAAGAGGCGGCCACAATGGCAGACAGCGTAAAATTTATCACCATAAGCCGCGACTTGCCTTTTGCGCAAAGCCGCTGGCTGCAAAATGCGGGCGCGGATAAAATTATTGCGCTTTCAGATTATAAGAACACTTCGTTTTCAAAAGATTACGGGGTTTTTATAAAAGAATGGTTTTTGCTTGCGCGCTCCGTTTTCGTTTTGGATAAAGAAGGAGTTGTGAAATACGCCGAATATGTAAAAGACGAAGGAAACGAGCCGGATTATAATTCCGCCTTATCTGCGGCCAAGCAATTGCTTTGATGTTATTGCGAGCCGACGGTTTTTGCAGCCTGCCCCCGAAAGCTGTAATCGGAGGCAGGCAATCTGGAGTTATTTTTAAAAAGAGGTTTTTATGACAAAATTAAACGAATTATACAAATGCGAACTTTGCGGAAATATTGTGGAAATCGCGCACGCCGGCGACGGAGAACTTGTTTGCTGCGCAAAGCCGATGAAACTTTTGGTTGCCGGCGCTACTGACGGCGCGCAGGAAAAACATGTTCCCGTGATAGAAAAAACGGAAGACGGCTATCTTGTAAA
>JAIRMX010000007.1 GCA_031258375.1 Elusimicrobiota bacterium
TTCCACAAATCTCGCAAGACACATAAAGCGGGTCATCCAGAAGTGTATAGAGAGAGCTTAATCGAACTTATATTAACTTTAAGGGAACTATTTCGCCTGCCGCTGCGCCAGAGCAGCGGTTTTGTGAGCAATCTGCTGTTGAATATGGGAATTAACTGGCAACTGCAGGATTACACTGCTTTATCGCGTCGAATGAAGAAATTGGAAGTAAAATATTGTATAAGGGCAAGTTTAATAAATAGATTTAACAAGCTGGGACTGCCAAAATACGCAGTTTAGAGAATAGCTGGAGGGCTGTTATGGATTGTGTTGTGCTTTGGGCAGCTTCTTTACCTAATTGTCCAACAAGACCTACCAGCTTTAAAACGGCTTATATTAAATCTCTCTTCCGACTTAAGGACTAAAGTCCTTAAGTCTCCTTCTCTCTTTACTAAAGAGAGAAAATAACTGCTTTTTGTCCAATAAAAACGGCCATTATATCTGAGCTGATAAGATGACCCAAATACAACAGCCGTAGTTTGCCGTCGTTGCCGACGGCAAACATTCAGCACAAAACAAAAGGCTCATGACTTCCTTTCATTTTGTGCTTAATAACGAGCTGTTTTCAGGTTCTTATCATGCCTTTGATTTCTCAAAAGCTTGTTTTGCTCTCGCAAAACACCCAAAAACGTTTAAAAATTTTTATAAGCTTTTATATCGCAACCTTTCTGCTTTTTATCTGTTACTTTCAAGATATAAATAATTAAAAAATTTTATCAAATTAATATCCGAAAGGCAAATTATATATAATATAATATGTTTACAAAGTTTTGATTATGGGAGGAAATAATTATGGAAACGTTAAAAGCGATATTCAAACGCAGAAGCATACGTAAATTCGCCGATAAAAAAATTACGGATAAGCAGATAAAAACGCTGCTTGAAGCCGCAATGATGTCTCCTACCGCCGTCAACGCGCAGGAATGGGAATTTCTAGTTATACGCGATAAAAAACAATTAATTGAAATTACCAAAATCCATCCTCACGCGCAAATGCTCAAACAGGCTGACGCGGCAATAATCGTTTGCGGCAATACAAGTAAGGAAATTTTGCCCGGATATTGGATAGGAGACTGCGGCGCGTGCTCCCAAAATATCTTGCTTGCGGCTACGGATATCGGGCTGGGTTCGGTATGGCTCGGCGTGCAGCCCAATAAAAAAAGAGTTCAGGATATTAGAAAACTTTTCAAACTGCCAAAGCATATAATGCCCTTTAACGTGATAGCTTTGGGTTATCCCGCAGAAAAGAAAAAACCGGAAAATCGTTACGACGATAAAAAAGCGCATTACGAAAAATGGTGAAATTTATTTTTTAGTTTAGGTTTAAATATTTACTGAGTTGTTGACACGAAATATGTTTATCCTAAATTAAAAAATACATAGCGCAAACAAGGCATCCGAAAGCCGCTATTAAATATTTTGACGGCCACTTTTTTTCAAAAAGACATTCAAAAAAAGCGGTAAATACTACCATTGTCGTGGTTATTGCAGAAACAGTGGCAAGATTGCCGCGTTTAATCGCTTCTAAATAAAATATAAGTCCAAAATATGTTCCTATAATACTGCCGGCTGTTATAAGAAGCAAAGCTTTTTTTGGTATTTTGTTAATCTTAGCGAAGAATTTAATTTTCATTGTTTGCGCTAAAATTATAAAACCGCAGGTTGCGCCGACGCAGCGATAAGCGTTTGCTTCAATTCCGTTTATATCGGAGATATCAAAAGCAGCTCTGCTTGCAATGACGGCTACGGAATCAAATAACATTCCCAATAATGCCATAAACATTGCGCTAAAATGCCATTTGGCGGTTTTTTTATAACTCTCCAATGCAAAAATGAACACGCAGACAAGCAAAAAAATAATGCTGATAAATCTTGACGGACTTACTTTTTGGCCGAAGAAAACATAACCCATCACGCCGACAAACAAAATGCGAAAAGAACTTATCATAGTGGCTCTGCTCGGCCCTATTATCGAATAAGCTTTAAATGTAAAAATATCTCCAAATCCAAGCCCTATAAAACCGGATAGTAAAAACAATCCGACTGCGCTTAAAGAAATAGCTTTAAATCCGCCGCTGAAAATTACGGTTAAACCAAACAAAATTCCGGCGCAGACGCCTTTGAACATATTAGTCCACACCGGAGATATTTTTTTAGAAAAAAGAGTATAAGACTGCGAGGATAAACCCCAAGAAAAATTGGAAAGCAGAGCAAAAATATAAGCGGACATTTAACCTCTTTATTATATTAATTTATGCCAACGATAAAAATATTCTATAATATATTAAAGCATTTTTGGCAAAGCGTCTTTGCGGAAAAGCGCCTATTTTTTGAGCATTTCTAAAATGCGCAATTCGTAAATGCGATTAGTTTTTGATTTACGGTGGCTGTAGCTCAGTTGGTTAGAGCGCCGCTCTGTGGAAGCGGAGGTCGGGGGTTCAAATCCCCTCAGCCACCCCATTG
>JAIRMX010000046.1 GCA_031258375.1 Elusimicrobiota bacterium
GCTTGCACAGATGTCTTTTAACGACTCTATCAAATAAAGCGGTATAGAATATAATTTATCGGCAAGGCCATAATTTTTTAACGAAATTCGTATCGCGCGGTCAGGTGCATATTCTTTTAGATATACGTCTAAACTTTTGGATTTAGTATTAATTGTCGATTTTACCTCTATAGGAATAATTTCGTTTTCAAATTGTATTATAAAATCAACTTCGGCTGTGCCTCTTTCTCTGCCCCAATAGAAAACGGGAAAACTGCCTATCGTTTTTAATTCTTGCAAAACATATTGTTCCATAAGAGCGCCCTGAAAATCATCAAAAATTTTAGGGTCTGTTTCAAAAAATGTCTTAATATCTATTTTGGATTTTGCGCAAAGCAACCCTGTATCAAGCATATACAACTTAAACGCTTCTCTTTCTCCGTAGCTTGCCAGTGGAATTTTTGGCGACAATGTTTTAGATACTTTATATACCAGCCCGCAATTTATAAGCCAATTTAAAGCGTCTTCAAATTCGCTTGCCCTTCCTCCCTGCTTTATGTCTTTATAGATAAATTTTTTCTTTTCTTTTGCAAGGTGATAAGGTATATAATCCCATAACATTTTAACTTTTGGAATAGTTACGCCTTTAATATGTTTTGAAAAATCTGCCGTATAGCCCTCAAGAATATTATTTTGGATAGTGCGTACGCGCTCAATATCTTTATATTGGGCGTAAGACGCAACGGCCTTTGGCATTCCTCCGACATACAAATATGTTTTTAATAAATTCGTAAATTTATACGAAAGTCCCGCAATTAACTTGAAATCCAACTTTTTTATTGCCGCAAGCAAAATATCTTCACCCAAAGCGGATAAAAATTCGTAAAATGACATCGGGTACATTGTAAGCATATCCACTTTGCCAACGGGGAAAGAAGCGCCTTCGTGCGTTGCTACGCCTAAAAAACTTCCTGCCGCAATAATATGATACTGCGGAGCGTTTTCGCAAAAATATTTAAGCGAAACAAGCGCGCGGTTGCATTCTTGTATTTCGTCAAAAATAATAAGCGTGTTTTGCGGGGTAATCGGCATGCCAAATTCTGAAGATAAAGTCGCAATAATTCTTTTTGTGTTCAAATCCGGTTCAAAATAGTTTGACAGTTTTTTATTGTCGTCAAAATTGGCGTAAATTATGTTTTTATATTCCTGTTTGCCAAACTCCCGCATTATCCATGTTTTGCCGACTTGCCTTGCCCCGCGGACAATAAGCGGCATTCTGTCTTGGGAATTCTTCCACTCTACAAGATCTTTTATGATATTTCTTTTCATATATCAGATTATATGTTATTTTTTACATTTTTTCAAATGAATAAGTGGCGCGGGCAACAATTATATGCGGTTATAAGGAGTTCTAAATATACTAACCTTTACTATCGGGTATTATTCTGGTTTTAAAAAAGTTTGCCCTTCTCATTAATTCCTTTACAAGTTACGGCATGAAATAGTAATAAATTATATGCCATAGCGTAAGTATTTCACGTATTACTGCGCTAGTTATATGTTTTGTATTATAAATTGCGACTGCTAATGTCAATAAAATTATCTAAGATGGGCTAAAAAGTGATTTTTTACTGGTTTTCATTAATAAAAAATTCTGTATATTTAATTATTTTTGCCGAACGATAATATTTTTCTTGGTATTATTCTGGTTTTTATTCCAAAAATGCGTATATTCAAACCTTTATCTGTGGGGTAAAAGCTTAATATTGGGGCGGTAATTATATATAATATCAGCTTAACTTTTTTAAAAAATCTTAATGCCATTAATACATCAAAAAGATTCATCCAAGTTTCAGGGTGCAGAGCATACCAATTATACATTTCATTATAAAAATTTAAGTAGCTGCCGTGTATTTTTTTTACGGCTTCATCCATAAGTTTGTATTTAAGTTTTTTATCTTTCAACAGAGAAATAATATTTGCAAATCCGCATATCCACGACATTGCTCGCTGTCTCACATAAAGCGCGTCATTTTTATGACCTCTAGTATAAGAGACATCAATACCGGGGTTCTTGCCATTCTCTACAACTGCCTCTGGCAGCACATATATTGATTTTCCGTTATTTAAAGCTGATACCTGTAAGGGAACATGCGGAAATAGCGTATAAACCGTGTTCATAACATTTGCCATCACTGTGTCATTCAGTATAGATGTTTTGAAAATAAATGAAGATATAAAAGTAGACTGTATTAAAGCAAAGACTGTATCGTTTTCCTTCTCTTTAGGTATTGCGTAATGCGCCGCACATATTACGTCATGCCCGGCGTTTATGGCAGCTTCTAGCAATGACCAATTGTGCCAATAGTATTTATCGTCATCGGCTATAACCCAATGATATTCTTTGTTTGCAAATTCAATCGCGCGGGAAATATTTCCGGCTAATCCGAGATTAAATTTATTTTTATGGTATTTTAAATTCGGGTGTTGTTTCTGATAGGAATTGACGATAGTCCCCGTATTATCGGTAGAATTATTATCCAAAACCGTAATATCAAAATCTTTGATGGGCGAGTTATTTGCAAACAGCTGCTCCAGCGTATTTGTGAGATATTTCTCACGGTTATATGTTATTAAAACTATTTGTAGTTTATTTTTGATGCGCATGTATAATCCTTGATTTTAAGATATTATTTCAAAATTTCATATAAAGCCGTATCTATATCGTATTTTATTTTATATTTCAATTCATCCAAAAGCCTTGAGTTATCTCCGATGATTAAAGGCGGTTGTTCTGTAGGTAAATTTTTCAAAACAAGCAAATTTTCTTTGTTTAATTTTTTTGCTATAAAAGAAGCGTATTCTCCTAGAGAAATAGTTTTCCCAGAGCAAATATTAACGTCTCCTTTTAACCCGCCGTCTAAAAATTTCACAAAAGCGCCCGCTATGTCTTTTGCGTACATATAATCCCTAAGTAGTTCGGAATTATTTATTATAACAGTTTTGTTCATTTTTAACGAGTTTATTATGGAAGCCGTCAAACGTTTTTCATGTTCGCCGCGTCCGTAAACATAAAAAATACGCCCCCAGCCGAAACTAATTCCATTTTGTTCGCAGTACAAAGAGGCAATATTATTTAATGCGTTTTTACAAGCCGCGTATATGGTAAGCGGTTTCTTCTTATCGG
>JAIRMX010000081.1 GCA_031258375.1 Elusimicrobiota bacterium
AGGGTATTTCCGCGCTTGAAGTCGCCTCTTACGCGCTTTCAATAATGAAGCTGGGACGCATTGACCCGCTCACCGTGGCGAATTTCGGCGTGATAAACGGCGGCGATTCGACCAATGTCGTAATGCCGAAACTCGCGATAAAAGGCGAGGCCAGAAGCCGCAATCTTGCGGCTTTGGATAAACAGATTAAACATATTAAGGAATGTTTCAAAAAAGCCGAAAAGAAGTTTACAAAAAAAGCGGGCGGCAAAACAATCAAACCCGTTATTAAAGTTGACGTTACGCAAAAATACCCCATCTTAAACATACCGCCTAAATCGGATTTAATACGCCATATTATAGCGCAGGCGGCAAAACACGGCGTTAAAGTGGAAACAAAATCTAGCGGCGGGGGTTATGACGCGAATATTCTTTACGGCAAGGGTTTTTTAACTCCTATAATAGGGATAGGTTATCGCAGCGTGCATACTTTAAACGAATGGCTTGATATTAAAATGTTCAATCAAACCGCCGACATCGTGCTCGATATAGTGCGTAGTTACAAGAAATAAAAGCGTTATGAGCGTGTCGTTGTCAAGATTGCAATTACGAGGATAGGAGTGCCGGTCAAGTCGGAAATAAAGTAGTTTGGCCGTAATTAAAACATAACTAACGCGCTGCGGCAAAATTATCTGCCGCAGCATTTTTTATATTTTTTGCCGCTTCCGCACGGGCAGGGATCATTGCGGCCGGGTTCGCCGCTTTTTACCACGGTCTCCACTTTGACGGCGGCAGAATTTTCTTCTTTAAGCTGCCGTTCGTGTTCCTTAACCCACTTTTTCATGGCGCGCGGGGAGTTCATATCCACGCCGTCTTTTTCCATGCGTTTTGCAATATCTATAAATTTTTGTTTCACGCTTGGATCTTTTTTTATCTGACTTTTGATAAAAAAGGGAAGGGAAGTCATTTCTCTCTCAATTCTGTCTTCTAAAGTTTCTTTTTCTTTTGGCTTTGCCTGTTCGGCTTGTTCCTGCTTAGGCGGCTGCTCGGGCGTATGCTTTTTTTTGTTTTTAAATAAAAAATCAAATATCATAATTTTATGTCTCCGTTGTTTTATAATTTGTTCTTTTTATAATTTTATCATTTTATAACGGCACAAAAAAATACGATTTAATTTCGATGGGTCTTATTGCACAATTAGGGGACAAAAGGAAAGTGAGCAGTGTATACTTTTAGTATGATAAAAAAAATAAACACTACTCAAAAGAATAACAGCAAAAGAAGCACTCCCAAGTCCAATAAAACAATAATAAATTGGTCAGAGTACAACAAAGCACTGGCAGAACGCGGGAATATCTCTGTTTACATATCTGAGGCAATAGTTAAGAAAGCGTTCCACAAATCTCGCAAAACACATAAAGTCGGTCATACGCAAGCGTATAGAGACAGCTTAATCGAACTTATATTAACATTAAGGGAACTATTTCGCCTGCCGCTGCGCCAGAGCAGCGGTTTTGTGGGTAATCTACTGTTGAATATGGGAGTTAATTGGCATCTGCCGGATTACACTACTTTATCACGTCGAATGAAGAAAGTCGAATGAAGAAAATGGAAGTAAAATATTGTAATAAGATTAAGCAAAATGGCAAAAGAACATGGAATAGAGTTTACAGCGCCGCCGCATAGGAATGCCAGTGAACATATAAACATGTACCACTATCATATATACGATAAGGCAAAGCGGGCGGAGCGCAACGCGGTAATACGCGGATGTGAAGAGAAAGGAATAGAGGGATGGAAAAAAGAAGCAGGATATAATCGCAGGAGTATAGTTGAGAACAGTTTTTAGAAATTAAAAAGGATGTTTGGAAGCAATCTAAAATCTCGCAGTAAAGAGGGGCAGTATACGGAACAGTGTATAAGGGTTAGTTTGATAAATAGATTTAACAAGTTGGGGTTGCCAAAATACGCAGTTTAGAGGATAGTTGGAGTGCTGTTATGGTTTGGGCAGCTTTTTTACCTAATTGTGCAACAAGACCGTCAAGCTTTTTGTTAGATATCAGTACATATTAGACTTTTTAGACTGTCGGATAAAATATTTGCAGCTAAAAGATTATAAGAAACATAAAAGTTATTTTGCCGCGCTTGTATTGTGTGTCTTAGAGATTTTTACTCAAATCCCCTCATAAATAAAACCGCGCTCTTTAATGCCCTTTATCTCTTTGTTATTTTACATGGTTCATATACATATGGGAAGTTCAGATAAGTAGGAGTTTAACATATCAAGTGAAATTGATTATTGCCGGGAGCTGTTTTCTCCCTTTAATAAAGGGAGAAAGCGAGTAAAAAAAACACGTTGCAAAGCAACAGCTAAATTAAATCTTTTGAGCTAAAAGGACTTTTAAATCTCTTTCGCGTCTTCTGGCGTAAGAATATTATTTGCCTAAAACTGACAATAAAATACCCGCTACGACCGCGCTGCCTATAACTCCGGCGACATTCGGCCCCATTGCGTGCATGAGCAGGAAATTGTGAGGATTGCTTTCCTGTCCCACTTTATTTGAAACCCGTGCCGCCATAGGCACTGCGGAAACGCCGGCAGAACCGATGAGAGGATTTATTTTGTCTTTTCTTAGCAAATTCATAAGTTTTGCCATAAGCACGCCGGCGGCTGTTCCGACGCTGAAGGCAAACGCGCCGAGAAGCAAAATACCGAGAGTTTCTTTTACAAGGAATTTATCTGCGGAAAGTTTCGAACCTACGGCCAAACCAAGCAGTATTGTCACGATATTTATAAAATCATTTTGCGCGGTTTTGGAAAGCCTGTCCGTAACGCCGCATTCGGTAAGCACATTGCCGAAAGTTATCGCGCCGATAAGCGGCGCGGCGTCCGGCAGAAGCAAGGCGCATAAAATAAGCACCATTATCGGAAACAGAATTTTTTCCCTTTTTGATACGTGGCGCAGCTGCTTCATTTCTATGGCTCTTTCTTTTTTAGTAGTCAGTAAGCGCATTATCGGCGTCTGAATTATCGGCACCAAAGCCATATAAGAATAAGCCGCAACCGCAATGGCGCCAAGCAAATTCGGCGATAATTTGCGCGATAAAAATATAGCCGTCGGGCCGTCCGCTCCGCCGATAATGCCTATCGAAGCGGCGTCTTGTATCGAGAAGTTAAAACCGAAATATTTGGCTAAAACCAAAGCTCCAATAAGCGTCGTAAAAATGCCAAACTGCGCCGCGCCGCCTAAAATTGCCGTTTTAGGGTTTGCGATAAGAGGCCCGAAATCCGTCATCGCGCCTATGCCTATAAATATGAATATGGGGAACAGTCCGCTTTCTATGCCAAGCCAGTAAATAATGCCTAAAAACCCGCCCGAACTTAAATTCTGCCCTAAAACCGGCAGGGCGTCAATGGGAAGAGAAAGTATCGGTATATTTGCCAAAAGTCCGCCAAAAGCTATAGGCACTAAAAGCAAAGGCTCAAATTGCTTTGCTATTCCAAGCCAAAGCAGCAACATGCATACGACTATCATAATACATTGGCCTAAAGCTATATTATAAAGACCGGTTGAATGCCATAAATTGACCAAAGAACCTAAAAAATCCATTTTATTTTATCTCCTTAGTTAATTTCCGCAAGAATGTCGCCGGCTGAAATTTTATCGCCGGCTTTTATTTTAAAGTGTACGATACCGGAAGAAACGGCTTTTACTTCCGTTTCCATTTTCATAG
The DNA here is from genome assembly GCA_031258375.1 of Elusimicrobiota bacterium. GTDB lineage: Bacteria > Elusimicrobiota > Elusimicrobia > Elusimicrobiales > Elusimicrobiaceae > Proelusimicrobium. Next base: position 3,715 of record JAIRMX010000081.1, read on the forward strand.
CTTCAAGCGTAATTATCGACTGGTCTTTTTGCACGCAATCTCCGTCTTTTGCGAGCAATTTTACCACCGCGCCCGGCAGAGGGGCTTTAATGACCGCAGATTTGCCGAGCGGAGAAACGTTATTTGTCGGCGGAAGCTGCGCGTCGCTTTCGCTGAAATTGTATGTTTTGCCATTCACAGTAGCTTTATTACCGTCTAAAGTCACGCTGTAAAATTGTCCCTCGATATTTAAATTGCATGTATTTTTGCCGGCTGCGGATAGATTTTCTTTTTTCTTTTTCGGTATTGATACTTTGGCCTTGCCTTGAAGGAAATCTATGCCTTTATCGCCGCAGGCTGCGGCTATAAAAATATTTTCGTCTGTTACGGGCAAATTTGCGGCTTTGAGTTTTTCCGTCGCGGGTCTAATGCCTTTTTTAGGATTTGCGTCGTTGATTTCTAGAACGGTTTTTGACGCAGGCTCAAGCTTCATTTGTTCGCTTGCCAGTTTGACGATTTGCGGGTCCGGCTCAACGGGCGTTTTGCCGAAATATCCCAAAATCATTTTACCGTAGCCTTCCGCGAATTTTTTCCAAGGGCCGAACATTACGTTGTTAAAAGCTTGCTGGAAATAAAATTGAGAAACGGGCGTTACCGAAGTGCCAAAGCCTCCTAATCTGACGCATTCGCCCATAGCCTCGACCACGTCGTTGTATTTATCTAGTATGCCGTTATCGCGCAGCATTTGCGTATTTGCGGTTAGCGCGCCGCCCGGCAAGGGCGAAAACGGAATTCGCGGGTCAACGGCTTTTGATTCCGGCGGAAGCGGATAATCCTGCATGCATTGCTGAAATAATTTTTCCGTTTCCATTATTTTTTTTATGTCGATATCCAAAGTAAAATCCGTGCCGCGCAGCGCGTGCCACATAGTTGATATATCGGGCGAGCAAGTGCCGCCGGATACGGGCGCTAAAGATAAATCTATCGAGCTTACTCCCGCGGCAATGGCTTCAAGGTAGCAGGCTATGGAAGTGCCGGCCGTTTCATGCGTATGAAAAACTATTTTTGTTCCTTCAGGCAGCATTTTACGCGCAAGAGCTATGGTTTTATGCACGGTTGAAGGCGTTGAGGTGCCCGAAGCGTCTTTGAAGCACACGGAATCAAAAGATATTCCCGCGTCTAAAATTTGTTTTAATATTGAAACGTAAAATTCAGGCGTATGCACTTTGCCGGTTTTATCCCAGCCCGGCGCAAGGGACATCATCGTAATTGCGACTTCGTGTTTGAGGCCGGCGTCTTTTATGCATTTGCCGCTGAATATAAGATTGTTAATATCGTTAAGCGCGTCGAAGTTTCTAATAGTGGTAATTCCATGTTTTTTAAACATTTTTGCATGCAGATTTATAATATCGCTGCTCTGGCTTTCAAGCCCGACTACGTTGACGCCTCTGGCTAAAGTTTGCAAGTTCGCGTTTGGGCCGACAACTCTGCGGAAAGTATCCATATTGTCAAAGGCGTTTTCGTTCGCGTAGAAAAAAGGCGCTTGAAACATCGCTCCGCCGCCGGACTCAAAATGCGTTATGCCCGCCTCTACCGCGGATTCCACCGCGGGCATATAATCTTTGGCAAAAACGCGCGTGCCGTAAACGGATTGAAAACCGTCTCTAAAAGCGGTAATCATAAAATCAATTTTTTTCATATTAATATTCCTCTGTTTGTTCTTATTTGTTCAAAATATTTTTAGCCGCGGCTATTGCCGCCGCAATTGTGCCGTAATCGGCAAGTTGTTGCTTGACAGTCATATTTTGCGGCCAGTATTTGTCAAGTAAATTCGTCGTATATTTAAGGCATTTCATAGATAAAATCATACCCGTTAAAAATAAAAAAACAAATCCCATTCCCATAACGGTAAGAATTAATCCTTGTTGTATTATATTTGCTTCGTTCATATAATTTCTCCTGTCAAAACGGTGCGAATTATTCCTTTGCCGTCTTGTAAGACGAGCCGTCCCGCTGCGTCTATATCTTTAATAATCCCCGCGGCATGCTCGCCCGCGCCTACTTTTACAAAACTGCCAAAAGCCGGAAATAAATTTATGTATTCTTCCCTTATCGCAATAAAACCTTTTTGTATAACGCAATCGTAAAATTTAAAAAATTCAAAAAGTATTTTATTTAGCAAATCTTTTTTTTCAGCGTTTACTCCAAGCGTTTTAAGAGACACTGCCGGCGCGTTTATATTATCCAAATTTTTTTGGCTTACGTTAATTCCAGCGCCAAGAGCAAGGCCTTCAATTTTATCGTTTGTTATTACGGCTTCGCTCAAAATCCCGCATATTTTTTCGCCGCGAACCAAAACGTCGTTCGGCCATTTTATATAAGCGTTTACTTCAAACATATTAAGCGCGCGGCAAACTGCCACGCTCATCAGCTGAGTTAAATTTATCAAAAAATCGGTTTTTTCCGGTTTGAGAAAGATGGTAAAATACAAGCCGCCTTCTTCAGAAATCCATTGTCTGTCAAATCTGCCTCTGCCGTTTGTCTGCCGCGTTGCGACGATTATCGTTTTGTCTTTTAGAACTTTTGAATTTTCTTTTACGTAATTATTGGTAGAAGCAAGCTCGCCGAACTCAACTATATCGTACATTATTTATATTTTAACATTTTTTGAGCGTATGTTTAAATTTGTAGTTTATCTAAAATAATGTTTCAACGAAAAATCTCGATATCTGAAGGGGATTATATGACTGGTAATAAAGAAGAAAAATTCAAAACTATATTATGCAACTTCGGATTGTTTTTTATTGTTTATTTTCGCCGGTTCTTCTCCGATATAATTTTTTTCTTCCTCTTTATCCGTTTTGGCCGTCATGCTGAACTATTTTCAGCATCTGTAGTAAACGACAAACCCTGAAATGAATTCGGAGTGACGAATTAGAAGGCCTAACATTACGCCATGATATAATTCCGTTTTATTATTCGTCATACTGGACCACGTATTACACTTTTTAGCCGTCATTGCGGGTAAAAAGGTGAAAAAGAGTTGCAAAAAAGGGATGATA
>JAIRMX010000082.1 GCA_031258375.1 Elusimicrobiota bacterium
AAAACTCCCGACGCAGGGCGATTTCTGCAATAAAATAATGGGCATATCCTCTTCGCCGACGGTTGTCGGCAACTTTAAATTTTTCCTTGTCAACTAAATGAATCCCACTCCTTGCGGTGGAAGAATTCGTCAAAGGGTCTTGGAAATATTTTCCTAAAAACCGGCCATTAAGCCGGCTTCGTATCCTAATTATGTATAATGAAAAGGAATTAATTTTTATCGATTTGTTTGCAAAAGAGCCATATATGAAATTTAAAAACGTTTTTATTTGGCTTTGTCATTGCCAGAATTTGTGATAGGCAATCTATGTTAAAGTCGTTAAAATGGATACCTGCTGAAGTTTATCCTCGAGTGTTCCCACGATGAAGACATTCGGGGACAAGCTTAATCGTGGGCGGGTATCGTTAGTTCCGTAACGATTCCAGCGGTAATGAGAAGGAAATATTTGGCCTAATGATCAAAATTAGTTCTATTCAGTTTCGTTTAGCAGTGCTTCAACGAGTTTAAATTTATTACCGCAGAAGATTTAAACTCAAACGCGACTTTTTGCATTTAATTTTTATATTCGCCGGTAGCTATATTTCGGCCTATGGAATCTACGGGTTTTACCGTTTGCTCGTCAAGATGAACTTCGTACACGCCGCAATCCATAGGATAATTTTTCATAGTTGCCGACGTCTTGCCGAGTTTGCCGTTTACTTTGCAGGCCACGCGGTATATAGGATAGCCTATTTTAGTAGTAATCCAATTTCTATCGTTGGCAAGCAAAATCATTCCTTTTGATTTCTGAGCTTTATCTATAGTCATTATATAAGCGTCAATATCCTTATTATAAAAACGTTTGAGCAGAGCTACCGCTTGTTCACGTTCGTAAGCAAGAATTTTTTGAAGATATTCCTCGCGCTCTTGCGCGTTTATAAAATTGGAAGGCTGCTCTTGGTTTGGCATGGCGCCGCTTGCGGCGGAAGCGGATTTATTTTGCGCGGGATTATCTTTTTTAAACAAATAAACGGAATGAGTGTTTTTGCCGGTTTCCTCGTCGTATACCGCCGCTTTAACCCGCTCGTTGCCGACGTTCAAATATGAGTTTTGATTTTTTATTTCCGTGTAATCAAGTTTTATAAGCCCGTCCGATTTTAGAGCCGATTTAGGCTCTATCCTGCCGTGTATGGTATTAAGGAAAGAAGAATAACTGATATAAAAGGTCAATTTTTCCGGGGTATATTTATAGGCGGCTCCGTTTTCGGCCAAATCGCCGGCAAAAGCGTCGTTAAGATTTATCGTCACGGTTTTATGCTCGCTGTACCAACAGCATTTTGTTATGCACGCGGCGTCGGTATTTATACCGTTCAAGGCCTGAGGCGGATTGAATCTTATGTTAAGGCGATAGCAAACGTCTTTCGCTCCGCCGTCAAAAGAGGATTTGGACGAATCTATCTTAATCCATTGTTTCGTAGAATCCCCCTCTGTACCGCTCATTCCCGCGCAGCCCGCCAATATTGTAAAGGCAAATAAAACGACAAAAAATTTTTTCATAATTTATATCTCCTTATTTATGTCTCCTTGTAATTAATATAGCATTTTCTTAAGGATTTTTTGCTAATATATAAGTATACGTGCGTTATTTTAAGGAGGTTTTAAAATGAAATATATTACTTTTTTTGCGGCGCTTTTATTTTTTGCGGCCGCTTGTTCTTCCCCTCAGAAAACAGAACAAAATGTTCGTTCCGCTTCTCAGCAGGACGGAGGCATAATTGACGAGGAATATGATTTGCTCGTTGCCCCTCAATATGATTACGATACGAACGTAAGCTATGAGGAGCAGATAAAAATTAAGCCCGACGCAAAAAACAAGTCCGCTAAATCGTCCGGCAAGCCCACCTCAAAACCAAAAGCAATAAAAAAATAAAATGAGCGCCGGCGTAAATATTGCCTCAAAAGAAACGCAGCGGGAAGCCGAGAGACTTTTTAAAATTCTTGGCGGTTTGACCGATTTTAAAAAAGGAACTAAATACGATATGGCGTTCTGCCTTTCTGCGGCTTCGATTACTTTGGAAATTAACCGTTTGAAAAAACAAAAAAACGCGGTTATTCTCGCTCATTATTACAGCGCTCCCGACATAGTTTACGCCGTTGCCGATTATAGAGGGGATTCTTACGCTCTCAGCAAAACCGCCGCCAAAGTCATGGAAAATATTATTATTTTCAGCGGCGTGTATTTTATGGCCGAGACGGCAAAAATAATTAACCCGCGCAAACGGGTTTTTTTACCGGCGGTTTTTGCGGGTTGTTCTCTTGCGGATTCAATAAGCGCCGCTCAAGTTAAAGAACTCCGCGTGAAATATCCTTTGGCCGATTTTATCTGCTATATTAACAGCACGGCCGAAGTCAAGGCGGAGTGCGACGTCTGCGTTACCTCGGCAAACGTATACGATATTGTCGCCGGCAGCAAAGCAAAACAAATAGTATTTTTGCCCGACGTTTTTATGGCGGATAATATCAGAGTCGAAATGTTAAAGCGCGGCATTGATAAAGAAATATTTTCTTTTGGCGGGACGTGCTGCGTTCACGATAAATACGCTGCGCAAGACGTAAACGCCATACGCTCAAAATATCCGCAGGCAAAGGTCGTATGCCACCCGGAATGCGCTCTGCCCGTTTGCCAACTGTGCGATTATGTCGGCAGCACCGGCGGCATGCTCAAATACGTAAGAGAAAGTTCCGCGCGGCAATTTGCCGTATTAAGCGAAGACGGCATAATAAATTGCATGGAATACGAAAATCCTTCAAAACAATTCCCGCGCGTAAGCCGCACTTGCGCTCAAATGAAGCGCAATAATTTGCATAATATTTTGGCCGCTCTTCGAAACTTGCCGCACGAGGCCGAAGTAAAAGTGGAAGATGCCGCCGCTAAAGGCGCAAAAAAGGCCATAGATAAAATGTTTGAGAGAGGCGCGTAAAAAATGATTGATGAAATTATTAAACTTGCAGTTGACGAAGACGCGGGGCTTGGCGATATAACTTCGGAAAATATTTTCAGCCCAAAAGACAACAGCAAAGCCGTTTTTATAGCTAAAGACGATATGATAATCTGCGGCGGGGACATTGCGCGGCAAGTATTTGAATACGTTGAGCCGCGCGTAAAATTCAGAATGCTCTATCCCGACGGCGCGCGCGTTAAAAAAGGCGGGGTTATAGCGCGCATAAGCGGCCCCACGCTCGGTCTTTTAAAAGGCGAGCGTCCCGCGCTTAATTTTATGCAGCGTATGTCGGCAGTAGCGAGCGCGGCTTACGAACTTAATCTGATTGCAAAAAAATACGGAGTAATGCTTGTCGACACGCGAAAATCCCTTCCCGGCATG
>JAIRMX010000114.1 GCA_031258375.1 Elusimicrobiota bacterium
CGCAATATCAAAAAGCCGTTATAAAGGCGGAAATGATGCAACTGTTGGTATGGGCTAAAGCCGTGTATAATGCGCAGGAAAGGATATACCTAATAAGTGGAAAATATTCATCCGCATTATCCGACTTAGATGTTCAACTACCAATAACATACGACAAGTATCCTGAATTAGAAGACCCCGCCGAGGTTACAGGAAAAGTTTATCTCCTAAAAGATAAATACGAGTTCGGGTGGAATTGGACATGGGCTGGTGGAAAGGGATTTCCAATAGTATTTAATCAGAAACAATCTGTGGCAAGTCAGGCTGTAAATCCTACATACTTTATAATAGTTAAGAGCGGAGCTCCCGATCAATGCGACGGTAGGCAACATTGTATAGTTTGCCTGACTTACAACATTGATATGTATAATACTTTGTGCGAAAGTTTAGGAGGGAAGTTAATACCTAATTTATCAAACGCCAATAGAGCCTATTATGTTTTGCCTTAAATAACCCCCAGTGCTTTGCCGCATTTCTTGATTATATCAACAAAAAATTTAGTTTTTTATTGGCCGGCAACTACTGTTTTGTCCGCCGGCATAATTCTAAAGCGTCATATCATGCGGCAGTCTGCGATGGAACGCCATAATAAATGGCAATAATTATATCAATTCAATATTTGATATTTCGTTACCAATGATATAACGAATAAAACGTGCTGTTGTCTATTTCTTGTCCCCCCAAACTTTGACACATTTTTTGACCTGAATATCCCACCACCGTACCATACGGGTCGCATCTTACCATACCTGTGTCAAAATTAACATTTATTCTTACCGGCGGATAATGCAGAGAACAACTATTTCCGTTGATATAAAAATTGAATTCATAACCATCATTGCATGCGACGAGATTATTTGTTCCGTTCGCGTGATTTCTTATAGTACACCCGTTGGATGTGAAATCAAAGTCCAAATTTGTAAAATCGTTGGTATAAGAAGTATTTGTTAGTCCATATATCTTTTCAGCTTGATATATTCCCTTAAGTTTTGGAAGTCCATTTGAAACAATTTTAGTTTTTTTAACTATAAATTGATATTGCGGCAAAGCTATTGCGGCGAGAATGCCGATTATTAAAACTACTACTAAAAGTTCTATCAGCGTGAATCCTTTTTTGTTTTTCATAATTTCCTCGTTATTTCTAGTATAGATTCCCAATTAAAAATTTCGAGAATTTACACATTTTGTGTCAGTTTTTAAGCCGATAAAAAACGGCTGTTATATTTGAGCCAAATCTAGTAACCCAAAACATAACAGCCGTGGTTTACCGCCTTTCGGCGGTAAACGCTCGGCACAAAACATCGGGATTATAAGTTCCGATATTTTGTGCCTGATAACGAGCTGCTTTTGGACTAGATTTGCGCTTTTGAATTCTCAAAAGCTCTCCTTATTCTTCATAAGGTTCCAAAAACAGTATCAAATTGTGTTAAGCCTCCGCGGCTTACATACAATAACTATTCTCCTGAAACTTCCTATTGCTAAAATTATTTTAGCAAAAAATCATAATGTTTTGTAAATCTTTTGAAATTTTATTTTGCAAATTAACTCTAAGCCTCCAAAAAGCGGGCTTCTTCAGCAAAGAAAGGAAGCATTATATGTTATACCAGAAATAATAGTATGTATGAAAAAGTATGTTCAGCTTTAGGCGGCAAAGACACTTTTACTCACAGTAGCGGCAAAGCCTATATTTTATAGAATATATTTATAATAGATATACGTAAAAGCCAAAAGGGTGTTAGAGTATATTAAAGGACAAAACTGTCGATTAAATATTTTCTTAGAGGCAGCTGAACAATATAAAAATTAATGTATATCATAAGCCCGCTTGGAAATTTTATATGGAATTTCCAAGCGGGTCTTTTTATATTGAAACCGCAGTAAAAAAAACGATAATAATTAAAACTTTTTAAACCGGTTAAAAAATGAGTAAAAAAAGTAATATAATATAAATAACTAACAGCGTAAAAGTATCGGAACTGAAAATGCCGGGAAATAAAATTGATTTAAAAAGATTGGATAAGAGGTTTTATGAAAAGAGAATTGGTCGTTGTAGTTGATTTCGGCGGGCAGTACAATCAGCTTATTGCGCGCAGAGTGCGCGACCTTAACGTTTATTGCGAAGTTGTTCCTTTTGATAAAGCTTTGCAAAAAGTCAAAGAGACCAATCCAAAAGGCATAATTTTTACCGGCGGCCCGGCCAGCGTTTATGCCGAGAGCGCGCCGGCGATTGATAAAGAAATTTTTGAGCTTGGCATCCCGGTTCTTGGAATATGCTACGGCGCGCAATTAATGGCGCATTTGCTCGGCGGAAAAGTAAAAAGACCCGATTTCAAAGAATACGGAAAAATAGAATTCGACGTTAAAGAAACGGGCGGTTTGTTTAAAAATATAGACGGTAAAAATATTTGCTGGATGAGCCACCGCGATTATATAGAACGTTTGCCGAACGGTTTTAAAATTACGGCGACTACCGATATGTGCCCCGTTGCCGCAATGGAATGCGCGGACAAAAAAATTTACGGACTGCAATTTCACCCCGAAGTCGTTCATACGCCGCGCGGCATAGATATCTTGCGTAATTTTCTTTATGAGATATGTAAAGTTAAAGGCGATTGGACTATGGGCAGTTATCTCGAGGAGCAATTGTCGCTTATTAAAGAAAGCGTCGGCGACAAAAAAGTTTTATGCGGGCTGAGCGGCGGAGTAGATTCTTCCGTCGCGGCGGTTATGGTGCACCGCGCCATAGGCAATAATTTGGTTTGCGTGTTTGTAGACCACGGGCTTTTGCGCAAGGACGAAGGCGACGAGGTTGAAAAACTTTTTAAAAATACGTATAAAATGAACTTTATACGCGTGAACGCCGCCTCTCGTTTTTTGTCTAAACTAAAAGGAATTGACGACCCGGAGAAAAAACGTAAAATAATCGGAGCGGAATTTATTGCCGTTTTTGACGAGGAAGCCAAAAAGCTCGGCACAATTGATTTTTTGCTTCAGGGGACGATTTATCCCGACGTTATAGAATCCGGCAGCGGACACAGCGCGGTTATAAAAACTCATCATAACGTCGGAGGCCTTCCTAAAAATATGAGGCTGAAACTGCTCGAGCCTTTGCGCCTTTTATTTAAAGACGAAGTGCGCCGTTTGGGCGAAGAACTTGAAATTCCGCGGGAACTTGTCTGGCGGCAGCCTTTTCCGGGTCCGGGTCTTGCGGTGCGCTGTCTCGGGGAAGTTACGGAAGATAAGCTTAAAATAATACGCGAAAGCGACGCGGTTTTGAGACAGGAAATTGCAAAACACAAACTTGAACACGCTATTTGGCAGTACTTTACGTTTTTGCCGAATATCCGCAGCGTAGGCGTTATGGGCGACGAGAGAACTTATTTCCACACCGTCGGCATACGCGCAGTGACTTCTACGGACGCGATGACGGCGGACTGGGCGCGGATTCCTTATGAAATTTTGGAAAAGATTTCCTCCCGCATTGTCGGCGAAGTTGAAGGCGTAAACCGCGTGATTTACGATATCACGTCTAAACCGCCCGCAACTATAGAATGGGAGTAATTTTTATACTTCTATTTTCGAGATATTATAAAGAGAGATATTAAATATGAATTCCGATATGAATTTAATTGTTTTCTCGCCCGTTTGCGGTACGGTTATGCCCCTATCTGAAGTGCCGGATCCTGTTTTTGCAGACAAAATGCTCGGCGACGGCCTTGCTATAAATCCGCAGGAGGGGTTTATATACGCTCCGTTTAACGGTGCGATAAAGGCTGTTCATAAATTTTTTCACGCGCTTGTGATAGAGACAAAAGGCGTGGAAGTTTTAATACATATAGGCGTAGAAACCGCCAATATGAAAGGAGACGGTTTTAAGGCTTTTGTTACCATCGGGCAGGAAGTAAAACAAGGCGATAAGCTTATAAGTTTTGATCCCAAATCGGTCGCAAAAAAAGCAAAAAGTAATTTAGTTATAGTCATAGTTTCAAACTTGCCTCAGGCCGATTTAAACAAAACTGAACGGACCGGCGTTAAAGCCGGAGATTTTTTGTTTTCCATTGGAAAGGATTTGTCTTAATTCAAGGCAGAATTTTGTAAATTTATAAATCTATTTTATAAAAATTACCTGCGTTATAAAAGACAAAATGTATCTTTCCCGGAAGACGGGATAAGTATTAAATCCGAATTTAAATTATAAAAAAGGAGTTTGTTATGAAAGGTTCATTTGCGGCAACAGGAGTATTTTTAGTAAAGCTTGGCAAATCGTTAATGCTGCCGATAGCTGTTTTGCCCGTCGCGGGATTGCTTCTAAGGCTTGGGCAGCCGGATATGCTCAATATCGCTTTTGTCGCCGCGGCGGGAAATTCTGTTTTTAACAATTTGCCGATTATTTTTGCTTTAGGCGTTGCGGTGGGTTTTGCCAATGAATCGCATGGCGCGGCCGCGCTTTCCGCTTTTGTCGGCTATGTTATAATGTCAGCCGGACTAAAGGTGTTTAACCAAAATATTGATATGGGCGTTTTGGGCGGTATTATAATAGGCGTGACTTCCGGCGCGACTTATAACAAATATAAAGATATTAAACTGCCTGCATATTTAGCTTTTTTCGGCGGGCGGCGTTTTGTTCCCATAGTAATGGGGCTTACGGCGATAATTTACGCTTTAATTCTTAGTTTTGTTTGGCCGCCGTTGCAAAATACGATAAGCGGGTTCGGCAATTGGATAATAGCTTCCGGCAACATAGGTTTATTTTTTTATGGCACCGCAAACAGGCTGCTTATACCGCTGGGATTGCATCATGTGCTTAATACTCTAGTATGGTTCCAATTTGGAGATTACAGTACTGTTGAAGCGGGCGTTGAGGTTGTAAAACACGGGGATTTGTGGAGATTTTTTGCGGGCGATCCCACAGCCGGTTCTTTTATGGCGGGAATGTTTCCCGTAATGATGTTCGGCTTGCCCGCGGCCTGCCTTGCTATGGTTCAAGAATCTTTTAAACAGAATAGGAAAGCCGTTGCCGGCATTTTAATTTCCGCGGCTTTGACTTCTTTTTTAACCGGTATTACCGAACCCGTTGAATTTTCTTTTATGTTTCTTGCTTTCCCCTTATATGTTTTACATGCGCTTCTTACAGGTCTTAGTATGGTTATAATGAATATTTTGGGCGTAAAACTGGGATTTACGTTTTCAGCCGGTTTGTTCGATTATTTGCTTAGTTTCAGCAAGAGTACTTATCCATGGTTATTAATTCCCGTAGGAATTGTTTATGGAATAATTTATTATATACTCTTTCGTTTTGCAATTAGAATATGGAATATCAAAACGCCCGGCAGAGAAAGCTCCGAAGGAACGGATACCGCTCCCGTGGCAGCCGCGCGCCAAAGCGCGTCTTGCGCCGCCGTAACAAACAGAGGCGAGATATATGTAAAAGGTTTGGGCGGGGTTGGAAATATCAAAACGCTTGGAGCATGCGCGACAAGGCTTAGAGTAGAAATTTACGACGATTCCAAAATAGACGAGGCTTCGCTTAAAGCCGCCGGCGCAAGGGGCGTTCTCAGAAATATTAAAGGCAGCGTGCAAGTTGTTATCGGCCCCGAAGCGGATATAATTTCCGATGAAATCAGGGCGGCAATGAAATGAAACTTATAGTTGCCGAAGCCGGCCCCGGCATTGCCGCAGCCGAATATATAAAAGACAGAATAAACAAATTTAATCCTTCCGAGAAAAATCCTTTTATAATCGCATTGCCCACCGGAGGCACTTCTTTGGATATGTATAAAACTCTTACGAGTTTTTGCCGCGACGGCGCGCTGAGTTTTAAGCACGTTGTCAGTTTTAACTTGGACGAATACATAGGCTTGGATATTTCTTCCGCTTCGAGTTATCATAATTTTATGAAGCTGAATTTTTTTGACCATATCGATATGCCGCCGCAAAACATAAATATCCCAAACGGCAATGCAAAAGACATTGCGGCTTTTTGCGAAGAATATGAAAATAAAATAAAACGGCTTGGCGGCATAGAATTATTTATCGGAGGGCTAGGCGTAAACGGACATATTGCTTTTAACGAACCCGGCTCGGCTTTCGATTCAAGAACCCGCGCGGTGGATTTATCTGCGGAAACTTTAAAAAGCAATTCCCGTTTCTTTGGCAACGATATCAACGCAGTCCCGCGCCAAGCCGTCACTATGGGCATAGGCACTATTTTGGATGCGCGGGAAATTATAATAATGGCTTGCGGCGCAAACAAAGTGCGCGCGGTTGGCAAAGCTCTAAAAAGCGAACCCGACGTCATGTGGCCTGTTACGGCGTTGCAATCCCATAAAAACGTTTTATTGTTTGCGGATAAAGCAGCCGCGGGGGAAATTTCGCGATATGAAAACTCTCTTTTATAACGGCAAAATTATAAGCGGCGGAACGATTATTGAAGGCGGGCTGCTTGTTGAAAACGGAATTATTGGCGAAATTTTTGATTCTCCCGCTTTAATTGCCGCCGCGCTTGACGCTTCCGATAAAAAAATAGATTTAAAACGTAATTACCTTGCGCCGGGTTTTATTGACACGCATATACACGGCTGCGGCGGTTTTGGCACGGACACGAAAAACCCGCAGGATTTGCTTGCAATGTCCGAAATTCTGCTCAAGCAGGGCGTTATCGCTTTTGCGCCGACAATATATCCCGCAAATATCGACGATATGGCCGCGCTTCTTAAACGATTTTCCTCTATAATCGGAGCTGAAAAAGGCGCGGAAATTTTAGGGTTTCATCTTGAAGGGCCTTTTATATCGCCGGAAAAATTGGGAGTTATGAAACCGCAGGATATCAGGCCTGTAAATATGGAAGACGCGCAAAAGCTTTACTCCGCCGCAAACGGCAAAATATTTTCTATGACGGCCGCGCCGGAACTTGAGAATATTGATAAACTTGCGGCTTTTGCAAAAGAGCATAATTTTATTTTACAGGCCGGACACACGAACGCGACTTACGAACAGGCCGAGTACGGGGCTTCGCTCGGCATAACTCACGCCACGCATCTTTTTAACGCTATGAGCGGGTTAAATCACCGCGCGCCAGGAACTGCCGGAGCCGTTTTAACCGACGATAGATTTTCTGCCGAAATTATTGCGGACGGCGTGCATCTTGCGCCCGCGATAGTTAAAATGATTTTAATGCTCAAAGGCCCTTCAAACGTAATTTTAGTAAGCGATTCAATAAATCCGGCCGGAACTGCCAAAGGCATTGCCAACGGCGAAGAAGTTGTCTTAAGCGGCGGCGTTTTCAAACGCAAAGTAGATAATGTTATCGCCGGTTCTGCCGCGAGTATGCTGCAAAGCGTTAAAAATCTTGTCAAATGGGGATATCCTTTAGAGTACGCTTCGATGGCCGCAAGCGATAATCCCGCGCGTTTGCATAATTTAAACGTCGGCTCCATACAAAAAGGCAAAAACGCGCGGCTTATTATTTTGGATAAGGAACTTAATTTGCTGGAAACAATTATTTAGCATTGTTAAAATTATCAATGGAAAACTTGCATCCGCAGTAGGTTTGCTTGTAAATATTTTCTTCTTTTATTAATTGCCGTCTTCGCTCTTCAAGGCCGCCTTTGCGCCAGTTCGTGCCGTCGTAGACTATATTATATTTTGCGGCAATTTCCGCTGCGATTTTATTGACGTCGTCCAAATTTTTATGACGGGAAACGCCAAGAGTGCTTGTTAAAATATCAAAGCCGTTTTCTTTGGCGTAAAAGGCGGCTTTTTCCAAACGCAAACTAAAACATTTTTTACATCTTTCTCCGCGTTCGGGTTCGTTTTCTAAACCGGCAACGGCGCCGAGCCACCGCGCGTTGTCATAATCCAAATCAATAAAACGAATATTAAACTTGGCGCAGATTTTTTTGTTTTCTTGTTTGCGCTTTTCATATTCCTGCTCAGGCATTATGTTGGGGTTATAAAAAAGAACGACAAAGTTCCGCGTTTGATTTCGCAAATATTCTATAACCGCGTAGCTGCACGGCGCGCAGCAGGAAAGCAGCAAAAGTTTAGCGTTTTTCATTCTTCACCAATTGGGGTATTTATTATTCTTTGCGCATTCGCGCGGTTATGTATTTATTGTGCGGTCTATTTTCCCCCTTTTGTAAAGGGGAATAAAAAAGCCGTCATTCTGAATTTATTTCAGAATTATAAACCAATTTCGATTTTATTCTCTCTTTTGTAAAGCTTGTCCCCGAGTGTTGTAATCGGGGAACTAAATATAAGTCGGAAGAGAGATTTAATGAAATCAGTTTTAAAAAAAATATTAAATCCCTCGCCCTTCGGGCGCTCCCTTTACCAAAGGGAGAAACTAGGCCATGCATAGCCGCGCGAGCGCGCTTTTAAAAACAATCCCGCAAACGTTTCAAG
>JAIRMX010000126.1 GCA_031258375.1 Elusimicrobiota bacterium
CCCCCAAAACACCCTCAAAGACAAAACACCAACCACACCAACACACCCAAACCCCCGCACTCACCCGCCGCGGGGGGGGGGGGGGGGGGGCCATGTATTATTTGAGATAGGTTTTGTACTTCAAAAGGATAAATATTTTCTTTATTATATTCCATATTAAAACCTCCTTATTTTCATAATATTTTATTTCTAAAATTATTATAGCAAAATTTTTTGTTTTTTTGTCAAGGGCGAGACAACTGGGATAATTTTGATTGAGAATTTTTTTGCGGAACTTTAAAATGATTATTTTGATAATAATTTATAAAATAGTAAAATAAGATATATATGAGAATTATCGCAGGCTTGGCGCGCGGAAGAAAAATTTTTTCAGTATCTAAAAGTTTACCGGTAAAACCTATTTCGGATAGAATAAAACAGTCTCTTTTTGATATTATTCGCCCTCGTATAACCGGCGCCGTGATGCTTGATTTATTTGCAGGCACGGGCAATGTCTCTCTGGAAGCGCTTTCAAGAGGCGCGTTAAAGACGGTAATGGTTGACAAAGAACCGGCTTGTTTAAAAGTCATAACCCGTAATTTGGAACATCTCGGCTTTAAAGACCGCGCCAAAGTTGTCAGGTGCGATATTTTAAAAGGTATTTCGCAGCTTGGAGCATACGGGGAAAACGGCGTTTATGATATAATTTTTATGGGGCCGCCTTATCGAGACGCGAATAATAAGCCGCTTAATTTTACGGGGACGGTTTTGGCGGAGCTGGCTTCGTCTGGAGTTTTGGCGCGCGGCGGCATAATAATAGCTCAGCATCATAAGACCGAAATTTTTGACATACCCAAAAATCTCGAACTCTTCCGCGAGGAAAAATACGGCGATACTCTTATACATTTTTTGAGATATAAAAAATGATACCCAATAACCCTAAAGAACTCAATTATTCTAAAATTAAAACATATCGCGAATGTCCGTATTTGTTTAAACTCAAATACGTCGACGGCAAAAAAGACGGTCTTATTCCCGCGTCCTCCCTTGGCGTTTCGATACACCGGACTTTGGAAGATTATCATGCGCACAGCAACGACCCGAGCGAAATTGAAAAATATTATAATCGCAATTTTTTGGGCGCGGGTTTTGGCAGTGCCGGCGAGCAGATGGAATACTATTTAAAAGGCAAGCGCATGCTTGAGGTTTACGCGCAAAACGAATACGGCCGCGTTTCCGTAGTCGACGCCACGGAGCGGGAATTTATTTTTAACTACGAGGGTTGGTCTTTTCGCGGTAAAATAGACCGCATAGATAAATTTGAAGACGGCAGCTGGGAGGTTATAGATTATAAAACCGACGAGAAAATCGACGAAAATTACGATATTAAATCCTCCCTTCAGCTCGGTATTTACAGTATAGGCGCGCGGCGCGCGTGGAATTTAAAAAAAGGCAAAGCCACCGTTCATTTTATTGCTTTGAATAAAAAAATATCGGCGGATTTCGACGGTTTTGACGAAAAAAAAATATTGGACACTTTTATTGAAACCGGCGAACTTATCGAAGCGCAGAAATTTGAACCCGACACGCGCCATTGCCAAAAATGTCTTATGAATAATCGCTGCCCGCATTCTTCCGTCACAAAAAACGAGGCCCGACAAAAATGAAAAAGAACATTTTTTTATCCGGCGTAATGATGGGAATCTTGGTATGTCTTCCGATAATGATTATAGTAGGATATTTATTTTTTGAACAATTACAGCCTTCGCCGCAAGAAACTTCCGCACAAACGCCGCCGCAAAACAGACAATACATTAATCCATCTGGGTATCCGCAATATTTAAACGAACCGAAAACTCCGCAAGATATGCTTAAATTTTTGGATAAAATAATAGACTTGCAGCCGCGCAACGCGCAGGCATATCTGGCAAAAGCGGGACTTTTAAGCGAGCTTGGCGATTGGAGGCAGGCGCTTAAAAATTACGATATCGCCGTTTCTCTTGACCCTGCTGACGCGCAAGGCTATATGGGACGCGCCGGCGCGAAATTTATGCTCGGAGATTTTGCCGGAGCGGAAAAAGATTTTAGCGCCGCAATTCGGCTAAATCCGCAGCTTGCTCAGGCGTATTATAACAGAGGCGTGGCTAATGTTAATTTGGCGCGGCTGCTTTTGGCCGAAAAAGATTTTGCCAAAGCGCAGGATTTGTTTTTGCAGTCTAAAGACAATGCTTCTTATAACGACGCTGTGCGCGCCGCGAAATTAGTTCGGGATTACCGTCTTGCTTCCGCCGCGCAGGCAAAACGCAATAATAACGCGCATGCGTCGGCGGATAAAAATAAAATTTCAAAAGAGCTTTCTTCAATGAAACCCGCCGCTAAATCCGCGCAAAAAGAAGTATCGGAAATATTTGCAGGCCTCAAAACAAAAGAAAAGGGGCTTCTTGAAAGTTTTGACTGGAGCGCGCCAAAAAATAACGGCGGCACTCAATCACTTCCGGATTTAAGCAAAGATGCTAAAATTTTGCGTAAATTTTTAGACGAGCAAAAGAAAGAAAATAAGCCTAAACAACCGCGCGAAAAAACCGCCGCCGATTATAGAAGCGACGCCCGCAAAAAAGACGCCGCAAAAGATTTTAAGGGCGCGCTGGAAGATTTAAACGCGGCAATATCTTTGTCGCCTAAAAGCGCCGGTTTGTATATGGACCGCGCCAGTATGCACGCGCGCCAGAACGAAGCCCAATCCGCGCTCAAAGATTTAGAGGAAGTCATAAAAATAAATCCGGAAAATGCAGAAGCGCATTTGCTGAAAGCCGAAATGGAGTCCCTGCTCGGCAAACGCGATATTGCTTTGGAATCGGCAAAAAAAGCGAAAGAACTTTTTGACGCGCAAGGCAATCAAGACGGCCGTGCGCGCGCTCAAAACGAAATAAACCGCCAAATCGGTAAAGCGCGTGAAGCAATGAAAGACGATAATAAATTCGAAAAAATGTTTACAAAAGCAAGCAAAGCTTACGCGGATGGGAATTATCGGGAAGCTTACAATGTGTTTAAACAAATTTATGATGAAAATCCGACCCCGGGCAATGCGTACAACTCGGCTCTTGCCGCAATGAAGTTAAATAATCTTAACGAATCCCTCAAATATCTTGCCGAAGCCAAAAAGGGTAAAATACCGGATGCATTTTCTTCCGCCGCAACTATTCTTGCCCAACAAGGCAAATATGACGAAGCGCAAAAAAACATAAAAGAAGGAATTGAAATTTGTCCTGCCTGCCCGAATTTATATACCAGCGACGCGATAAATAAATCCGCTCGAGGACGTGCGGCAGACGCAATAGAATCGTTCGGCAAAGCGATAGAATTAAGCGGAGAGAAGCCGAATGCCGTTGATTATTTAGGCCGCGCGCAGGAATATTTAAATATTAACGATTTTAGCGAAAATTTCAAAAATGTCAATAACGAAAATATAGGCGGTTATATAAAAAATATAGCAAAAAGCCTCGAAGACCTAAGTCAAGCTATAGAGTTATACAAAAAAGAAGGCAATTCGAAAGCAGTGCAGGAAACGACCGAAAGAAAGCAACAAATAGAAGAACTGTACCAGTTGTTTCAAGAGGCGCAGAGAGGCGGCGGGCAATGACAGAAATCGTTGAAAATATTTTTAACAAAATGTCCGCCGGCCGCGTTCCGTCCGAAGAAGATTTTCATGCCGGCAAAATGTATTTGCTTTTGCAGGACCCTTTCGGTTTATGGTGCAATTATCACGCCCCCAGAGAAGAAGCCGTTGAAGAGCCTAATATTTATGAAAATATGCGCGGCAGAACCGATCGCGATACTCGCGACGCATGGATAAACGAATATTGCCGCACGACCGCCGCCATACGCGGCGCGGACGAAAGCGAACGTTTTAAACGAACTCTTGAAGCAATGTCCGCCGGCGTTGAGGGAATTATCGGCGCATGCCTTTGGGATTTACGCGGTTCATACGGTTTATGGGGCAGCGTAAATTTACTCTTTAAAGTAAATTCCGCTAAAAGTATATTTGGAGATTATCATTATAAAATAGTTCAGCTCAAACGCGCTGCGGATTTGAAAGAGCATTATGCAATGCAAACGGCAATTATGGACGGTATTTTAACGGAAGTACAAGACTTTCAAGCCTCAAACGCTTTATTCGTGTTGAAAAATAAAGAACAAAATTTAGACGTCTTGCGGGTAAAAGACCGCGCCGCGTCGTGTGTTGAAAAATGGGCGCTGATTAAAGAGGGAAAATTTATTCCCGACGCCGCTAAGCCGCCTAAAGCCGCTAACGCGCCGTGGCGCGTTTATGCCAATAAATATGTTTTTGAGCATAAAGATTTGGTTTTGCTGCCGCATTTAAGCGGACAAATGCGGGATTTATTAAAAGCTGCCGGTATAAAAACTTATGAAGACGTCATTACGGCGGGGTTGTCCAAAATAAAAGAAATACTTGCATATCCTGTAGCTTCGCAAGCGCTTGCAATTTGCGCTTACAGCACCGCTATGGCTTATAAACTTAACAGGCCTATAGCCAGAGACGGAGGCGCATTTCCGCCGATAGTAAGAAAACGGAATTTATATTTTGACTTTGAAGCCACCGAAACTTTTACAAAAGACGCGATATCCTTCGTATATCTTATCGGCGTTTGGGATAAAGAGCAAGACAAATTTGTTCATTTTATCGCAAAAAAAGAAGAGGAAGAAGAAATTATTTTTAAACAATTTGCGCATTACGCTTGCGCCGAAGCTGATACGGCTCTTTATCATTGGACGGAATATGAAGTTAAAAAAATGCAAGCTCTGTGCGTAAAATATCCTAAAATAAAAGACGATTTGCAAAAACTTATAAGCTTATGCACGGATCTTAAAATCGCAGTAGAAAAATCTTTTTATCTGCCGTCGCCGAGTTTTTCGTTGAAAGCAGTTGCTCCGGCGTTTGGATTTAGATGGAGACAGACTGACTGCGGAGCAATGGACAGTATGGTGTTTTTTACAAAATGGCTGGCCGGCGGCGGCGAGGAGCTGCTTAATAAAGTTCTGACGTATAACGAGGATGATTGCAAGGCTATGCTGCATGTTGAAAATTATCTTAAAAATAATTCTGCGGTAATTTTGTAAAATAATGCTAAAATATAGTACGGAGAGTTTATTATGAAAGCAACGATAACAAACCAATACAGTGTGTTCATAACTAATGAAGCGGGAGCTCTTAAAAAATTTACTTCAATGCTTTTTGGAGCGGGCTTGAATATTATCGGTCTTTCATCCGACGCGCGCTATGACGCGGAAGTTATTAAGTTTATTGTAGAGCCGACTTCGGAAATATCTACGACGGAAATAAGCCATATTGTTACAAGAGCGGGCTATACCAATGCAAAAACGGAAGTAATTTGCGTGGAAGGCGAAAGCAAAGCCGACTTTATTTTTGAAATAAGCACAATTTTGGGCGAAGCCGGCATAAATATAGACGCGGTTTACGGCAGCTGTTTTGAAGGCGAACGCAGCAGAGTTTTTATAGTGGTGGACGATATTGAGCGCGCTTTGCGGATTTTGAACGGAAATACTGCAAACCAAGAAGAAAAAGAAATAGAGAAAAAGCCTTTTTGTTCTTTAGCGATATTTTAATACGCGATTATAATAATTATGTCAATAACTTTTTTAATAAGCTTAACGGGTTTTCTTATAACGTGCATACTTTTGGTATATTTTACGACGAAATACCGCGCCGCAAGCCTTAAGGAAGAAAACGGGCAGCTTGATATTACGGAAGAAATTTCTTCCGATATTAACCGCGCAGCTCAGGATGCCGCGCGGCTTTTTGGGCGCGCAAGCAATGTTTCCGCGCGGGAAATAGCGGAAATAAAAGATAAATTAAAAGATTTATCTTACTACATTGAAGAGATAAAATTACTTGAAGAAAAGAGAAATACGGAAACTGCCAAAACTATCGCGCGCATTGAACAACGCGTAAGCACTTTTGAAAACGAATACGTCAGCAAACTCCAACCTACTTTATACAGCCTCATAAACGAACTTGAGAATATTCAGACAAAAACTAAAAACTAAATTTAGCGTCAAGAATAAATCCTTATATGCCTCAATATGCGCCGTCGTCTTATTTATGCGGACTGCGATGAAAATATTTGATCTAATTGTAAAAATTAAGTCTAATCTCGTCTTAGAAATGATTTAATATTATTTAAATATGATAAAAAATATTGTCCAAAATGCGGCGACATTGAACTAAAAAAGAAAGGTTTTTATAACAAAAAGCAACGCCATCAAGGTAAATATTATGGCTCCGCTTTTACTTTGCAAAAAAACTGGCTTGAGTCAGCGTATTATGATTACGCGATAAAGCAACTGGACATAGAACAAATAACTGAAAAGTATGGCAAAAGTAAAAGCAACATATGGCGCCAATTTGATAAGTTTAAAGACAGGACACTGCTTAAGAGTTCGCCTGATAAAAACATAAATATTGCAGTTGACACAACATATTTTGGGCGCAGCTATGGATACATGATATTTAGAGCGCACGGCGTCAATTTGTATTATCGGCAAATAGGTATAGAAAGTGTTGAATGGTTATGTAAAGGGTTTGATGTTTTGGAGGGGGCGGGGTACGAATTTAAGAGTATTACTATAGAGGGCAGAGCGGGTTTTATAAATTATTTAAAAACACGTTATCTGCACACGCGGCTGCAATACTGCCAGTTCCATCAAAAACAGACAATAAAGCGATATATAACGAATAACCCGAAAACCAGAATTAATGAAAGAGTTTTTGGGGTATGACTGTGATAGTTTTAACAGAGCATACGCTGGGCTAAAATACAAATGGGATATATTTTTAAAAGAACGTAATGAGCATAATGAATACAAGCATAGCAGACTTAGCGGAGCGTCCTTTAGTTTAAAGAAAAATATGCTTTATTTGTTTACATACAAGGCATTTAAAGATTTAGAAATACCAAATACAACCAACAGCTGCGACAAGTATTTTACGCTCTTTAAAAAGCGAATAAATTCAGCATGACGGCCTAAAAATGAATTCGGCATGACAAAAGATTGCGCCTCAAGCCCGCAATTATTAGAGAACGCAGCAAGACAGCGAGGGTGGAGAAAAATTACCCGACGGTTTTATACAGTTTACAAATTATGCTTTATTTATGGTATAGTCTTTTTTGGATTTAAGCTGGCCGTCTTCAAAAAACCACTCTTCAATCAGTTCGCCGGTTTCGGAATATTTTTTGGTAACGCCGTGCGCTTTGCCGTTTTTATGCGGCGATATCATCGCGATTATACTGTTGCGGTGATAAACTATTTTATCGCCTTCGACATTATCCTTGCGATAAACGCTTTCCGATTTAACGGTGCCGTCTTCGTCGTAAGATTTTACCGTTCCTTCAAGGTATCCGTCGACATAATCGGCGGCTTCGAGTATTTTGCCGCTCGGATAATATTTTAAGCGCCGCCCGACTTCGACGTCGTTTTTATAAGTAAACTCCTCGCGCAGTCTGCCCGTCGGGTAATAAACGTATACTTTACCGTTAAGCATACCGTCGACATATTGCTTTTCCACGTTTATCTTGCCGGTTTCATAAAAAATCCTGCAGGTTCCGTCGCGTTTGCCGTTCTTAAAAAAACATTCAAAATACGTCAGGCCGTTTTCAAAAAATTCCTTTACAAGCCCGTCGGGCAAATCGCCTTTGCTTTCGATAATTTCAAGATTTCCGTCAAGCGTTTCGGTAAAAACCTCGTCGCCTTCAAATAAATACGAGCGCAAAAACTTGCCTTTACCGCCGCCTTCTATAGCTTTTGTTTTTCTTATTATGAGGTTTATCATTTTTCACTCCTAAAATTATTCCGTCAAGACTGCCGGTTTTATTATCTCAGATAAGTTAAATTTAACTTACCCGCCCATTCAAGATGTCCTTTGCGGCCAAAATCCCGCTTGCCCATGCAAAATGCAAATTGTATCCGCCGCAGCGTCCGTCAACGTCGAGAAGCTCTCCGGTAATATAAAGCCCGCGCGTTTTTAAAGATTGCATGCTCCGCGGATATATTTCCTGCCTGCTTACTCCGCCGCGCGTAACGCAAGCTTCTTTCTCAGAACGCAGACTTTCAACCGTAAACGGCCACGCTTTTACCGTTTTAATTATTTTATCAAAAATATGGGCATTAATATCAGTCGTTAAAACATTTTTTTTAATCCCCAAAAAATCAAGCAGGAGATTTGCGGCATTATCGGCCAAAATTCCGGTAAAAAAAGAGCTTATCTTAAAGCCCGCCATTTGCCTTTTGCGGACATTTATAAAACCGTCAAATTTACCGCCGATTAACTGCGGCAGAAAGTCAATTAAAAGTTTGTCGCCGGCAACTGCGCTGCGGCTTATGCTCAAAATATTATTGCCGGATACTCCGCATCCGCCAAAAATGATTTCCCCCTCTTCGGAGTCTTTTATTTGTCCGTTTGCGTCCCGTAAAATTACATTTGCATAAACTCTTAAGCCGGCTAAACGCGAAACGGCTTTTTCTTTCAAATTTATCGCCGACAATGCGGGAGTTAATTTTGTTATCGTATGCCCAAAGCGCTTTGCAAGCGCGTAGCCTTTTTCGCTTCCGCCGGCCTGCGCAAAAGCGCGAGATCCGCATGCAAGCACCAGTTTTTTTGTTTCAAAAACGTCTCCGTTTTGCGCGCATATTTTAAAAACTTCGTTCTTGTTTTCTATTTTACAAACTTCCGTTTTTAAAAATATTTCCGCGCCGGCGGATTTAAGCGCGTTTGTAAAACAGCCGACGACGGACGAAGCTTTGCCGGTTATAGGGAAATACCGGCCTTCTTGCGCCGTATAAAGAACCCCCGCGCTTTCAAAAAATTCAAGGCATTCTTTAACGCCGAAATTTTGCAAAGCCGGAAAAACAAATTCCGCGGCTTCAAAATATTTATCGGGCGAAACGGCGGCATTTGTAAAATTACAGCGTCCGTTTCCGCTTATTAATATTTTGCGGCCTGCCAAAATTTCCTTTTCAAGCAAAATAACTTTTTTGCCGCCGCGCGCAAGAGTAAGCGCGCAGGCAAGCCCGCTTGCGCCCGCCCCGACTATTATCACGCCGGCTTTATTCATTTATTTTTGCCCCGTGCTGCCAAAACCGCCGTCGCCGCGCTCGGTTGAGGAAATTTCTCCCTCTTCAAAATCCGGATAAAGCGTTGGAAGCACTACAAGCTGCGCGATTTTTTGGCCTTTTTCAAATTTAAAAGAGACTTCGTTTAAATTATACATACAGACGAGTATTTCCCCTCTGTAAGGCGCGTCAATAAGCCCGGCCATAGCTTTTATGCCTTTGCTTTCAACGGAACTTTTTCCCCAAACGCAGCCGCTAGTGCCTTCGCGCAATTCTATGGCGATGCCGGTGCGGACATTTGTAATCGAACGCGGCGGCAAAATAGTTTCTTCCAATGCAAATAAATCCGCGCCGGAATCTCCGGCGTGGGCGCGGTGCGGAAGTTTTGCGTCTTTATATAACTTTTTTACTTTTATTATCATAAAATCCTCCGCCGGCTTACGGCAGCATTTCATTTTTCAAACATTGCGGAAATTGCGGCTTTACGGCGCATAAAACCTTGCATATTTTTTATTATTAAATTATAGTATTAATAGACGCTAAGGAGCAATTAATATGTATTTCAATAAACCCATAGGCAAATTAACTTTTGAAGACGTGGTGCATTTTCTAAAACAAGGCATTGCGGAAAATACTATGCTGGATTATAAGCTTATGCTTCCGCGCAACAATGAAAAATTCGCCAAAACCATAGCCGCGTTCGCCAATTCTATGGGCGGCACTATTATTATCGGCGCGCGCGATGAAAACGATAAGCCTCTCCCGCCTTTTGGCGGCATTACTTTCCACCAGAAAATACGAGGCCAAATTGAAAGCATAATACAGGATTATATCGACCCGATAGTATTCGTTGACATTGCAACCTGCAAAGATCCAAACGGCAGCAATATGTTTGTAGTCGTAAACATACCGCAAAGCAATTTGACGCCGCATCTTGTCGGCAAATTAAAACGCGCTTACGTGCGCACGGGGCAGTCTTCGCGGCCGGAGATTATAGTGCATCCGGATAAATTACCATGGCTGCTTGACAATCGCCGCAAATCGCAAAATTTGAAACATATTCTGCTGGATAAAGCCGAGGCGCATTTTAACAATTTGCTGCGCGCGAAATTTAAAACTCCTGAAAATGCCCGCGCCGCCGCTTCGATATCTTCAATCGCTCTTTATCCTCAAACGCCGCTTATCGATTATAAAAAAATTCCGGAAATTTTAAAAGAAATACGGAGCGGCAATAATACGCCGTTGCCAGCGGAAAATAATTTCAAAACCGTACAAGACGGCATTGTGATAAGTTTGGACGAGGTATCTTCGCTTGAACTTAACTCTTACGGATTAATGTTTTACAAAACGGTTTTAAGCGACGAGCAAAATTATATAAACCCGCAGAAATTTTACGAAAGCACGGCTTTATTTTTTAAAATCGCAGCGCGGTTTTACCCCGCGCTTGGCTTTATAAGCCCGCTTGCGCTGCGCATAAAACTTACAAACGCGCGCGGCACAAATATACGAACTTCCTGCGGAGATAAGACTATTATAGAAGATTATGTAAGAATAGACAAAAATATTTTGCCCGCGGATATTCAGAGCGATTTACAAGCTTTTATTTCGCCGCTTCTTGAGGAATTTGCTTGGGCAATAGACATACCTTTTGAGCACATAGACCGAAAATAGTATAATATCCTATGTTTAAATTTGTAAAAACGAACTTGCAAAAACACAACGGAAAAACGCAGTTAAGGAAGAGAGTATCTGTCTGTCTGTCTATAAATTAATTTCTGATTTTATTCTCTCTTTGGTAAAGAGAGAGGGAGACTTAGGGACGAAAGTCCATAAGTCGGAAGAGAGATTTAAGAGCAGTTCTAACTACAATATTAAATCCCTCGCCGCTAAAGCGGCACTCCCTTTACTAAAGGGAGAATACTGCACTTCCGTCGATTTTCTTAATTATAAACTAATTTCTGATTTTATCTTTACTCCACCCTCACCTGCGCGCTTTGCGCGCCTCCTCTCCCCTCTTATAGGGAGAGGAAAAAACTTATGCTTTTTTCCCTCTTTCGTAAAGAGAGAGGGAGACTTTGAAACAAAAGTTTCAAAGTCGGAAGAGAGATTTAAGAGCAGTTCTGACAATAATATTAAATCCCTCGCCGCTAAAGCGGCACTCCCTTTACTAAAGGGAGAATTCTCTGCTTTCACTTTAATTCCCAAATTTAAATTTAATTGTTTTGGTTTAGTGAAGTCTTTGCGTGTGCAAAGACTTATTTTATGTATGGAGGCAGTATTATGAGTATCAAAAACAAAAAAGCATTTACTTTAATTGAAATGCTTGTAGTAGTATTAATCATCGGCATTCTCGCCGCTATTGCTTTGCCGCAGTATCAAAAGGCAATTAAAAAATCACGCGCTGCGGAAATACTCGGCATTATAAGAACAATTGCACAAGCCGAAGAAATATATTATTTAACAAACGGACGATACACGAATAATAAAGATAATCTTGATATAAACTTTCAAAATCCAAAATATTATGACATTTTGTTGGAGCTTCAAGGTGATGTTTTTGACATTAAAGTAACGCTAAAAGGAAAAGGTACTGCAGGCTCTCACTCATTTAGATATTTCGGGCAAAAAAGTGCCGGTCCTTATGCTTCCTATGCGGGAAGATTTTTATGCGTAGTTCCCGCTGCGGGAGAAAGAGACGACGACTTATGCATTTCTTTAGGCGGCAAAGGATATCATAATTATCTGTATAGCAGGACTTGGGCATATTATCTGTAGCCGCGCAAAACCGTTATAATATGGAATTATTTTTAGAGCGTTCGGCCGCTTTGCTAAATCTTTTTTAAATTGTATTTAAAATAAGCTAAAATTTAATTATGAAAACAATTAAAACCGACTGCCTTATAATAGGCTCCGGTATTGCCGGCTCGTTTTACGCTTATATCGCGGCAAAAGCCGGCGTTCAATGCGTTTTGCTCTCCTCTTTTGACATATCCGACGGCAACAGCGATTTGGCGCAGGGCGGAATTATTTACGAACCCAAGCCGGATTATAAACAACTTTTATCCGACATTCAAACCGCCGGCTGCGATATTTGCAACGACGAAGCCGTTCTCGCCGAAGCTAAAGAAGGGTTCAAAGATATAGAAGATTTTTTTATAAAGGATTTCAAAACCAATTTTGACAGGGACGCGCGCGGCAATTTGCTTTTCACGCGGGAAGCCGCGCATTCCAAAAAACGCATAATTTTCAGCAAAGACACCACCGGACATACAATGCTGAGCGTATTGCAAAATAAACTTAGAAATTTAAAAAATCTCAAAATAATGCAAAACGCCACGGCCGTGGATTTGCTTACGCTTTCGCACAGCTCGACCGAAATCAAAGACAAATACAAGCCTCTTACATGTTTTGGCGCGTACGTTTTAAACACAAAAACGCAGGAAGTTTTTGCAATTGCCGCAAAAAAAACAATTTTGGCAACGGGCGGGCTGGGACAAATTTATAAATATACCACAAATTCCCAAAACGCTTACGGACACGGCATAGCCATGGCTTACCGCATAGGCGCGCGCGTGATAAATATGGAATATACGCAATTTCACCCGACGGTACTGGCAAAAGACGTAAGCGGGCAGCAAATCAGAAGCGCGTTGATATCCGAAGCCGTGCGCGGAGAAGGCGCGGTTTTAATAAACGCCGCGGGAAAGTCTTTTATGCATTATTATCATAAGCTTAAAGATCTTGCTCCGCGCGACGTAGTTGCCCGCGCGATAGAACATGAACGCCTCAAAACGGGCGCGGAATACGTATATCTTGATTTATCGGCAATGAAGCCTGATTTTATAAAAAGCCGATTCCCGCATATTTATAAAACCTGTCTTGAAGCCGGCGTCGATATAACAAAAAAACCAATACCCGTCGTGCCGGCAATGCATTATTTTTGCGGCGGAATTTATATTGATTTACAAGCGCGCACAACCATAAAAAACTTAAACGCCGTAGGCGAATGCGCGTGCAACGGTTTTCACGGCGCAAACAGACTGGCAAGCACGTCTTTACTTGACGCAATTGCAACGGCGTCTTTATGCGCAAAAGCGGATATTAAGGAAATACGCAAAACAAAGTTCTATATTCCCGAGCCGAAAGTTTGGCAGTCGCCCGCGCAGGAGCCGGACAAGAAATTGATTTTGCAGGATATTTCGACAATTAAAAACACAATGTGGAATTACGTGGGGTTGACGAGAAGCGGCACGCATCTGCGCCGCGCCGAAAAGATTTTGCGACATATGAAAAACGAAATCGATATTTTTTATAAAGATTATAAAATAACTCGGGATTTGCTTAACTTAAGAAATGCGGCGCAAACGGCCCTTTTAATAACTTACGCCGCGCTGATGAATAAAAAAAGCCGCGGCGTTCATTATCGCGAAGATTAAAAACTTTTCAAATAAAAAACTAATTGCTCATGGAAATGCTTACTTCCGTATCTTCGCTGTCTTTTGCAACGGCTTTTATAGAAAAGCCGTTTTTATCTATGCCCACGCTGAACCCGCGCCGTCTTAAATTGCGCTGTATGTCGCGCTGGAACCGCACGGGGTCTCCGCTAATCAAGCCCAACCGCACCATATCGGGCGTATAAGCGCCGAACAATTCTTTGTGCTGCAACTGCAAAAAAGCTATGCGGCCAAGCTGAGCGTCGGCGTCTTCAACTCTTTTTTTATCATAAGCCGAAGGCATTACAAATAAAACATAATAAACATAAAAAACGCATAATCCTATTAAAAGAGTTCCAAAGACCGAAATAACTACGGCTTCCGCCGCGGTTTTTTCCCTTGTGGATATTACTACGCTTGAAGCCATTAAATCCTGCACCGCAAATCTGCGCGTATAAAACAAAGCCAGAGCAAAACCGGCGAAAAAAGTTACAATACCTATCAAATAACCCAATGATCTGACAAAACTTTTTCCAAAACTAAGAGGTTGGAGAGTATTTTTGTCGACAACTTGAATGCTCATCAAAAATTTACCGGCGGTGCGGCGGCCTTGACTGTTAAAAACCGCGCTATACAAAAGAAAAATAATCCAAGAACAACCCATATACAGCGTAATCTGCAAATCGGAAGGCATCCATATATCCGCTCTTACCAATAAAAACAAAGCCAAAGCGAAAACGGAAAAAATCAGAAAGAAATCAAAAATAAAAGCTATCGTTCTTTCAAATATGGAAGCGATTTCATACTGCGTTTGCGCGCCTTGCGCCGGCTGCTGCGTATTATTTAAAGTTTCGTCCATAAATCTTATAACCCCCGTAAAATATCCCGCTTATGTCGGATATATAAGTATTGTACAAAATATACTCTCTTTTTAAAATAAAAGCGCAATCCGGTTTTCCTATGCGGCGGCGATATCTCTTAAGCGCGGTTCAAAAGTATTTTATTTGATTTCAATCCCGTGTTCAATTTTATATAATTAAAAATATGAACGTACATTATATTATGTGGACAGCTTTCTGGATTATCGTTGTTTTGGCTTTATTTATAGACCTTGCGGTTATGAATAAACATCACGGCAGCGTAAGCATTAAAGAAGCTTTGACTATGGTTTTCGCGTGGGTGTCTCTTGCCGCGCTTTTTGGCGGAGCGATTTGGCTGTTTTTGGGACATGTAAAAGGGCTGGAATATTTTACGGGATACGTAATAGAATATTCGCTTTCAATAGACAATATGTTCGTTTTTATTATGATTTTTTCGTATTTTGCCGTGCCGGCCGAGCATCAGCCTAAGGTTTTGCTTTGGGGCATTTTAGGCGCGGTAGTTATGAGATTCGTTTTTATTTTTATCGGAGTGCAGCTGATAATAAAATTTAAATTTATGGTCTATATTTTCGGCGCGCTGCTTATTTACACGGCAATAAAAATGCTCGTTCAAAAGGAAGAAAAATTCGATCCCGGCAAAATGCCGATTTTAAAACTATTCAAAAAAATAATGCCGCTTAAGGACACTTATGAAAACGGCAAATTTTTCATAAAAGAAAATTCAAAATGGTTTGCCACCACGCTTTTTGCGGCGGTTTTGGTAATAGAAGGTTCCGACTTAATTTTTGCGGTTGATTCCATACCCGCGGTGCTTTCGATAACCCGCGATACTTTTATAGTTTACACTTCAAATATTTTTGCCATTATCGGCCTGCGTTCCTTATATTTTTTGCTTTCGGGTATGGCCGGCAAATTTGAATATCTTAAATACGGCATTGCCGTAGTGCTGATTTTTGTGGGCGTTAAAATGATTATATCGCATTATTATCACATCCCCACGCCGGCCTCGCTCGGCGTAATCGCATTTGTTCTGGGCGCGGCAATTTTGCCTTCCGCGATAAAAAATAAAATGGATACAGAAAAATGAAAAAAAACGTTCTTTTTATGTTAAGCGGCTCTATAGCGTGCTATAAAGCCTGCAATTTAATCTCGCGTCTTGTAAAAGAAGGCCACAGCGTTAAAACCGCCTGTACAAAAAACGCTTTAAATTTTATCGGCGCGCCGACGCTTGCGGGCTTAAGCGGCAAAAGCGTTTATTACGACGCGTTCGCGCAAAAAGACGATAAAATAGAGCATATTTCTTTATCAAAATGGGCGGATATTGCCGTGCTTGCGCCAGCCACGGCAAATATAATAAATAAAATGGCCGCGGGCATTGCCGACGACTGCGTCTCCACTCTTTTTCTCTCTCACGATTTTAAAAAGCCTTTTTTCATTGCTCCCGCGATGAATAAAAATATGTATTTGCACCCGGCAACTCAGGCGGCGATGGCAAAACTTAAAGAATGGGGCGTAAGAGTTCTTCCTGCCGAAAAAGGCCGTCAGGCTTGCGGCGACAACGGAGAGGGACGTATGCTTGAACCCCGGCAAATTTATGAATTTTTGCTGGAATATCTGAAATGAAAATACTGCTTACTTTGGGCGCGACGGCAGAAGCGATTGACGGCGTGCGTTTTATAACCAATTTCAGTACCGGCAAAACCGGCTGCGCTTTGGCGGATTATTTGGCAAAAGCCGGGCATAAAGTTACAGCGTTATGCGGGCAGTACTCCCAAAAGCCGCAGATTGCAAAAAAAATAATTTTTAACGATTTTGCCGATTTAAACAAAAAAATAAAACGGCAACTTTCCGCCGACAGTTTTGACGCCGTCATACATCTTGCCGCGGTAAGCGATTTTTCGGTTAATAAAGTTATTGCGGACGGAAAATTATACGGCCCGCGCAAACTTAAAAAAATATCCTCTGCAAGCAAAGTTTGCATCGAACTAAAAAACAATTTTAAAATTATAGATAAAATAAAAATTTACGCTAAAAATAAACCTCTCGTGATAGGTTTTAAACTAACGAACGCGGCAAATTACGCTCAAAGAATTGGAAGCGCAAAAAAATTAAACGCGGATATGGTGGTTCATAACGACTTAAAGGATTTAAAAAGCGGCAGGCGCATATTCACTTTATACAAAAACGGTTTGCGCAAAAAAGTTATAAAAGGCATTGCCGAACTTGCAAAACAAATAAATGAAATCTTAAACGGACATATTTCATAGATTAAACTTAAAATATAATTATGTCACCAAAACGCTATCCCATAATTATTGCCGGGCCGACGGCAAGCGGCAAAACCGATACAGCGCTTGCGCTTGCAAAACTAACTGACGGTTTTATTATATCTGCGGATTCAAAACAAATATATAAAAATCTCGCCGCGGGCACCGCGGCGCCAAAAGGCATATGGCAAAACGGCTTGTATAAAGTCGAAGGCGTAAATTATCATCTCGTTGATTTTTTGGATATCAGCGAAAGTTTTGACGTGTCAAAATTCTGCGCGGCGGCGCAAAGCATTATGTCTAGCAATGCAAAAAAACAGGCTGTTTTTGCCGGCGGCACGGGCATGTACCTGCAGGGATATTTTGCGGGCATGGACGCGCTGCCAAAAGCCGAGCCGAAAATCCGCTTAGAGCTAAAAGAACTCGCGGAAAAATACGGCAAAGAATATCTGCACAAACGTCTTGGCGAAGTCGACCCCAAAAGCGCGGAGCAAATACCGTCCGGAAATATACAGCGAATAACGCGCGCGCTTGAAATTTTTATGATTACTTCCAGACCCGCTTCTTCGCTGCGAAGCGGCAAATTTAAAGCCGAAATCCCGTCGGATAAAGCTAAATTATTTTATCTGAACTGGGATAAAGAAATTCTAAACGAACGCATAGTTTCGCGCGCGCAAAATATCTTCGGGCCTATGCTGGAAGAAGCCAAACGCGCGCTTGAGGCAGGCTACGCGCAGGACGCCGCCGGACTTAAAAGCCTAGGATACGGAGAAGCGATTGCATACTTGAAAGGCGATATGACGCGCGCGCAAGCTTTGGAACGCATTATAATTCTGACGCGCCAGTACGCCAAACGCCAGCGCACTTGGTTTTCGCGTTATAAAAATATGATAAAAATAGATTTAAAACGCCGCGACGATTTTAACTCCGCGCGCTTAGCCGAATTTATCTGCGAAGAAAAACCTAAAACATTGTAAAACTCTATGCGCTTACACCCGCATGTTTGCGTCGGTCGACACTAAAATAATCGACGAAAGACAAACCGCCGTGCCGTTCTTGGCGGATATAACGCCAAGTCTTAAATATAATTTTATTTTCCCTGCCGCGTTTCTTTTGAAATTTTGTAAATATATTTGCCGCTTAAGCAAGAAAAACAAAAACCTTGCGCGCCGGTTTTGCCGCCGCAGGCTTCCCGCGCGTTTTTAACGGTTAAAAACGTAACGCTGTTTGCGCCGATTTCTTTTCTAATTTGCTCGCGCGCGTAATTTGCGGCAATAAGCTCTTGCTTTGTGTGCATATTTATGCCGTAAAAACACGGCGAGATTATCGGCGGGCAGGTGCAGGCAAAATGAACTTTTTTGGCGCCGTTTGCGCGCAGTAATTTAATAATTTTTTTCGAGGTCGTGCCGCGCACTATGGAATCGTCGATTAAAATAATTTTTTTATCTTCGATAATGTCGTTTATCGGCAAAAGTTTTAACTTCACGGAAGTTTCCCGCACAGTCTGAGCGTTTTTGATTAATGCCCTGCCCATATAGTGATTGCGAATTAAACCCATTTCAAAAGGGAGATTTGCTTTTTGCGCAAAGCCCATCGCCGCAAAAACTCCGCTGTCCGGAACGGGCATAACGAAATCCGCCTTGATATTTTGCATTTGGCCGGCAAGCCTGCGCCCCATTTCCATGCGGGAGTCCGCGACAGATTGAGCGCGTATGACGCTGTCCGGACGGGACATATAAATTTGTTCAAAAATACAATTTTGCAATTTGCCGGCTTTTGTATAAAAAAAACTTTTAATTTTTCCATTCTCCACGATTATAACCTCGGCGGGTTTTATATCGCGAATATACTCCCCGCCTAAGGCTTCCATCGCCGAAGTTTCCGAAGCCACTATATACGCGCCTTCAATTTTGCCAAGAACAAGCGGCCTTATGCCGTGCGGATCGCGAAAAGCGATTAACTTGCCGCCGCTAATCATAACCGCCGCAAAACCGCCCTCAATTTGCGGAAGAGTTTTTTTCAACGCGGCCTCAAGCGGTTTGTTTTCATGCGCGATAAGATGAATTATAAATTCCGTTTCCGAAGAATGCTGAAGTATCGCGCCTTTTTTACGCATTTGAGCAAGAATTGATTTGGTATTAATTATATTTCCGCTTAAGGCAATTGCAATTTCTCCAAGAGAAGTGTTGAAAGTGAAAGGCTGCGCGTCATAAATGCCCGATTTCACGCCCGAAGTCGGATGACGCACGTGGCCTATGGCAGAGTCGCCTTTAAGCGTCGCGAGAATTTCCGCGCTAAAGGCGGACATCACAAGCCCGCTTCCCCTATGCAAAGTAAAGAGACGATTTTTTGTATCGTAACTTGCAATGCCGCAGGATTCCTGCCCGCGGTGCTGAAGCGAAAATAAACCTATCTGAGCAAAAGCCGCCGCGTTTCTGTGATTTTTAATTCCTATTATTCCGCCCATTTTCCCTCAATATTTGCGATTATAATACAGCGCAGAAATGCCAAATTTCAAATCTTCTTGCAATATATATATTATGGCAGAATATAAAACACAAAGCAACCGCATTGAGGACAACGGAAGATATGAGACTTTAAGTAATTTTCGATTTGAGCCTGCTGTTGGAAATATCCGCGTAAAAAAGAACAAAGACTACTTGCGGAGTATTTGTCGATAAAAGCGATACAAATTTTATTTGGCTTTTGCAGTTTTATTTATCATTTTGGCCAAGCGTGATTTTTTTCGCGCGGCGGCTTTTTTATGTATAACGCCTTTTTTAAGACCTGTGTTTCTTGAATTTCTTCTATCCGCCTGACGAGCGGCTTTTATCGCGCTGGTATGGCGCCCTGTTTTTAATTTTGCCATTTTCAACCTCTTAAAAGATATATTT
>JAIRMX010000155.1 GCA_031258375.1 Elusimicrobiota bacterium
CAGCTTCGTCTATCTGCACTATTTTTATTCCCGCTTTTTCCAAATCTAACACTTCATCTTTTAAAGCAAGCGCGATTTGATAAGCTATTTCTTTTTTGGCAATATCTTTACGAAAGAAAGACCAGTTAAGTATGGTCACCGGACCGGTTAACATACCTTTTACGGGCTTTTTTGTAAGGCTTTGCGCATAAGTTATATATCTCGCGGTTACCGGCGCGGAACGATAAACGTCGCTGTAGATTAACGGCGGTTTTACACATCTGCTGCCATAAGACTGCACCCAGCCGTTCTTAGTAAAAGCAAAACCGCCGAAATGTTCGCCAAAATATTCCACCATGTCGTTTCTTTCAAATTCGCCATGTACAAGAATATCTATATCTAATTCCTCTTGCAATTTTATTACGCTTCTAATTTCCGCCTTTATAAAATTCTCATAGTCTTCTTTAGTTTTAGCGCCTTTTTTAAAATCCGCTCTATTTTTTCTTACTTCCGCAGTTTGCGGATAACTGCCTATAGTGGTAGTGGGAAATAGAGGCAGGTTTAGAACGTTTTGCTGCGCCTTGCGGCGTTCGTAAAAAGTTTCTTTCCGCCCTATTTTCTTTTCATCTATTGCGGCTACGGCTTTTTGTACGGCTTCGTTTTTAAAAAGTTTTCTTATCGCTTCTAAATCTTGATCGGGAAACGTTTTCCTTTCATTAATATATTGTTTTAATATAGTAAGTTCTTCAAGTCTTTCATCGGCAAAAGAAAGCAATTTAAGAATATCGGCGTTAAGATACTCCCTTTCCCGTTTAAGAGAAACAGGCAAATGATATAATGGAGCAGAATTAGAGATAATAATCTCATGCGCGCCGCTTGATTTAAAGATTTCATCTATTAAAATAATTGTTTTTTTATAATCCGTTTTCCATACGTCGCGGCCGGATATCACGCCGGCTATAAGTTTTTTATCCTTTGGGAAACCATACTTTTTAAGGTTTATCAAATTATCGTCATTTACCGTAAAATCAAGCCCGATTCCCTGTACGGGAAGATTGTTTATTATATCCGGGTAGTTGCTGAGGCTTTCATAATAACTTTGTACATAAATTGCAATTTTTAAATCTCGCGTAAGGGTTTTGTAAGCGGAGATTAAAAATTCGGTATCACTATTTGTAAGGTCAAAAGTTAATGCCGGTTCTTCAAGACGCGCGGCAACGACGCCGGCGGCTTCAAGCTCCTTTAGAACTTTGTTATAAACCGTGCTAAGCCGAGCCAGTAAAACTTCAAAATCTTTTTCCTCATAACCTTTTGATAATTTAAGGAAAGTAAACGGACCGATTATGGAGGGCAATGTTTCAACGCCTTTTTCTTTGGCCCAAAGATATGATTTAAGCGGTCGATTTTCTTTAAGTTCAATATTGCCGCCGATTTCCGGCACTATATAATGATAATTTGTATCAAACCATTTTGTCATTTCGCAAGCAGCCGCAGTCGCACAACCGCGCGCCATAGCGAAATACTGTTCAAGACTGTCAGGTATATCATTGAAACGCTGTGGTATTATGTCAAATGAAATCGCAATGTCCAACATGGAGTCGTAAATGGAAAAATCATTGGAAGCAATCAAGTCCACCCCTGCTTCTTTTTGTTTTTTAAGTCGAAGAGCGTTTATTTCCTCCGCCGTTTTAAACAAATCCGTTTTGTTTGTTTTACCCGCCCAGCAAGTTTCAAGCGCTTTTTTCAATTCGCGATTTTCTCCTATCTTAGGATATCCGTATGACAGTGTTATAACTTTACTCATAATTTAATTCTCCTCGTTATTTTAAATCAAAAAATTTAACCCCGCCGGTTCTTTGCCTG
The DNA here is from genome assembly GCA_031258375.1 of Elusimicrobiota bacterium. Taxonomy (GTDB): domain Bacteria; phylum Elusimicrobiota; class Elusimicrobia; order Elusimicrobiales; family Elusimicrobiaceae; genus Proelusimicrobium. The sequence continues at coordinate 1,843 of JAIRMX010000155.1, forward strand.
GCGGGGTTTAAATTAATTAATCTTATTTAAATTTTTACGACTAATTTTGCAAGGCAGAAGAATATAATATCCATATCATGCTCATCATAGCGAACATGTACATTGACATTATACTCATCATTTTCGTGCAAAATATATTTTCTTTCATATCAACCTTTTATTAATTATATCATACGGCATATCAAAGTGCAAGATATTTATAAAATCGGCATTGCTAAAAAGAGATTTACGCATTTCGGACATCCTTTCATAATATTACTCCTTCTCTCGTTTTTTAAATCTATTATTTTATATTGTATGCCCTTTTAGCACTACAAATTTATCTTATTTCAATAGTGAGATCATTATGGTTTAAATTAGATATTAAAACGAGTGATAAAATAAAAACACGGCCATGACAAAATCATAACCGTGTTTTTATTTTAGTTTTTATTTCGCCAGAACGTCGGTTTGTAAATCTTCAAGATCCTGCTCGTGTTCCGCTTCGTCTTCCAAAATTCCGCGAATTATGTGAAAAGTTATGGCGTCTTTGCCCTTTCTTACATATTCCAGAATATCGTTGTAAACGCTGATTGCGCATCGCTCGCCCGCAATATTTTGCTTTAGAAGTTCTTTGCTGTCAAAGTTGGAAGGGACGAGATATCCGCAATTTGTCTGTTTGAAATAATCCTTGGGGTCCAAAATCGGAGTTCCGCCAAGTTGTATTATTCTGTCGGCGAGTTTTTGCGCGTGGCCAAGTTCTTCGCCGGCGTGTTCCATAAGCTCTTTTTGTATGTCGGGGCGCATTTTGCCTTCGATTACCTGAGCGCCGGTCCAATACTGTATATAAGCTAACCATTCGTCGGCGTATGCCTTATTGAGCTTTTTAATAAGCTCTTTAACGTCCATGCCGCTTTTTGCTGCTATTTCGGTTCCTTTTCTGCCCATAAGAATCTCCTCCGTTGAATAATTTTGTATTATAGTCATATGTTAGCACATATTTGACTGTTATTGCCAGCCATTTTTTAAAAAGATATAATAGAAAAAAGGCATTACGGCGCATCCGCATTTGCCTGCGGGAGAAAAATGAATAATAAATTCTCTAAAGAAGGTTTAACATTCGACGACGTTCTCTTAATACCGCAACATTCCGAAGTGTTGCCTAAAGACGTAAAAACGCATACTTATCTTACTAAAAAAATAAAACTAAACATACCGCTTTTAAGCGCCGGTATGGATACGGTTACGGAATCTAAAATGGCTATAGCCATAGCGCGCGAAGGCGGCATAGGTATTTTACACAAAAATATGTCTGTCCAAGCTCAAGCGGCTGAAGTTGACCGCGTTAAACGCAGCGACAACGGCGTTATAGATAATCCTTTCTCCCTTTCCAAAGATAATACGCTTAACGACGCGCGCGATATTACCGCTAGGTATAGAATATCCGGCGTGCCTATAGTTGATATGGACGGCAAACTTATAGGCATACTGACTAACCGAGATATGCGTTTTGAAACGGACGGCTCTAAGAAAATAGACGAGATTATGACAAAAACCGGTCTCATAACTTCTAAAGTCGGCACTTCCCTTAAAGAAGCCAAAGAAATTTTAAAGAAATACCGTATCGAGAAATTGCCTCTTGTCGACGATAACTATATTTTAAAAGGCCTTATAACGATTAAAGATATAGAAAAAAGCATTTCATATCCGCAGTCTGCAAAAGACGAAAGGGGACGTTTGCTTGTGGGCGCGGCGATAGGAATTACAAAAGATATGTTAACCCGCACTCAGGCTTTGCTTGACGCGGGGGTTGATATATTGGTTGTTGATACGGCGCACGGGCACAGTCAAGGCGTTATCAACGCGATACGGAAGATAAAAGAAGTTTTTCCCTCGTGTCAGCTTATAGCCGGCAATGTGGCGACGGCTGAAGCTACGGAAGATTTAATTAAAGCCGGCGCGGACGCAGTTAAAGTCGGCATAGGTCCCGGCGCGATTTGCACTACGCGCGTTATAGCCGGCATAGGAGTGCCTCAAATTACCGCGATTTACGATTGCGCCGAGGCTGCCGCAAAATACAATATTCCCATAATTGCCGACGGCGGAATTAAGTTTTCCGGCGATATTGCAAAAGCTATTGCCGCCGGCGCGGACGTTTGTATGATAGGCTCTCTTTTTGCCGGCACCGAAGAGGCTCCGGGCGAAAATATCATGTATAACGGGCGCGCTTTTAAAACTTACCGCGGTATGGGCTCTTCCGCGGCAATGGCCGCGGGCAGCAGCGACAGGTATTTCCAAGATAATTCCAAAAAACTCGTTCCCGAAGGCGTCGAAGGGAGAGTTCCGTATAGAGGAACTTTAAGCGAAGTTATTTATCAGCTTGTAGGCGGGCTTAAAGCTTCTATGGGATATTGCGGGGCAAGAACTATAAAAGAATTGCGGACGAACGGCAAATTTGTCAAAATTACAAACGCGGGGCTTAAAGAAAGCCATCCGCACGATGTCTTTATAACTAAAGAAGAATCTAATTACAGCAAGGGAAATTTGTAAAGAAAAGAGATAAATATATTAGATTTAAATGAACCGTTTCAATAGAATATAATTTTGGTAAAATGTAGTATCGCAGTAGACGATTAATAAATGAGGGAGCAAAACGGTTGTTAATGTAAGTTTAAAAAACTTATAAAAATTTGATTCTGTTTTTGGAACCTTGTGAAGAACAGGGAGAGCTTTTGAGTAATCAAAAGCACCTTACTAGTCCAAAAGCAACTCGTTATCAGGCGTGAGGTTTTGGGAATTGCAAGCCCGAAGCCTTACGCCGAGCGTTTACCGCCGAAAGGCGGTAAACCACGGCTGTTATATATTGGGTTACTAGTAAGGGCTCAAATATAACAGCCGTTTTTTATTGGCCAAAAAGCAGTTATTTTCTCTCTTTAGTAAAGAGAGAAGGAGACTTAAGGAC
>JAIRMX010000161.1 GCA_031258375.1 Elusimicrobiota bacterium
CTCGTTTTGCATATTTTCGCGTATGGACGCGTATTCCATCTCGGGCGTGATAATTCCGGCTTTGGCATAAGCCATTTGCGTTATTTTTTTGCCGGCTTTTGCTCTGCGCGGCAAATTTATAATGGGGAAATTCAAAGTTGCGTTTTGCTTATTTTGCCGGCTGTAAGGCGAAGTAAAGCGCGGCAGCCTTTCGCTGTCCGCGCGATTTTCAATCCAATCTTTACGCATACGCGCGATGCCCTTTTTGATATCGACGTTTTGATTGTCGTCCGAATAGGGGCCGCTGGTGTCATAAACGATTATTGGCGCGTTTGGAACAAAAATTTTAACGCCGTCTTTTAAGACAACTGTGTCCGTAAGCGAAATTTCGCGCATTGCAACTTTTATATTATGCAATTTGCCTTCAATATAAACTTTTTTTGACGACGGATATGAAATTTTATAATTATTTTTTATCATTTTGAACTTAAGCCGAAATCATGATTTTAAAATCGTTTTTCTGGTTTTTTTGTAAATTCTCTTAGATTTATTATAGAATTTTAGTTATAATAAAGAAAGGAAAATCCTAAGGAGGGAAAATGAAAAAATCAGCGCTGGCAGTATTTATTTGCGCATTTGCCTGCGCATTTGCGTTTGCGGTAACAGACGCTCCGCAAAAAATAATCAAACTTAAAACGCCGCAGTTTGCAAACGCCAAATCGCTAATGACATCGTTTGGCGAACGCAAATCCGTCAGAGAATTTGCGGACGTACAGCTTTCTGAGCAAGTATTGTCGGACTTGCTTTGGGCGGCAATAGGCGTTAACCGTCCCGACGGCAGACGCACCGCGCCGACGGCTATGAACAGGCAGGAAATAGACGTTTACGCTTGCCTTAAAGAAGGAGCTTATCTTTATAACGCCGGCAAAAACCAACTTGAACTCGTAAGTAAGCAAGACTGCCGCCTTATCGGCGCGCCTATTACTTTACTGATAGTGGGAGATACGGCTAAAAACAGCGAACGCTGGGCAATTTTCGACGCCGGCGCGGTATCGCAAAATATTTCGCTGTTTTGCGCGGGCACAGGGCTTGCAACGGTTCCGCGCGGGCAAATGCCTGCGGAAGATTTAAAAAAAATGCTTAAGCTTAAAGACTCCCGGCAGATTATAATAAATCATCCCGTAGGTTATCCTAAAACGAAAGTTCAGGACAAAGATATAAATTGAGTTTATATTAAAATAAAAAAGGAATGTGTAAGCGTATGAAAAAATCAATACTATTGTCGTTTGTCTGCCTGATAACTGCGGGTATGATTTGCGGCTGCGGCGGCAAAACTGTGGAAGTAAAACAACCTTCCGTCAATTCGTGGCAAAGCTGGGATTACGCTTCCAAAAACAAACCCGTTGTGATAACGTCAATGGCCGGTTTTTGCGGATACTGCAAAATGATGGCGCCTTTGCTCGATAAACTGGCGCAAGAATATAAAGGCCGGAACGTGGAATTTGTTTTTGCGTTTGTCGACGAAAAGCTGGAAGAAATACATGAAATCGTAAAAAACGCTGGAATTACAACCGCGACGGTTCTTTATAACGGCGGCCAGTTCGCCCAAATGATGGAAGTGGAAAGTTTTCCGTCGATCTTTTTGATTGATAATACGAACAAAGACAGCCTGCTCGTCGACGAATGGTACGGATACAGCGAAAGCCATATACCTGAAATCAAAAGTAAAATCGACCAGACGTTAAAATAACGCGGCGGCAAAGGGCATGGTTTAAATTTGCTTCTCCATACATAAATAGTTAACGGCGGCGGGGAATTTTTGCTTGATTAGCGGACGCAAATAATCGTAAACTTCTTTTCGGGCGGCGTCCGCATAGCGCAGTTTACCGTCAAAAGCAAGCAAAAATTCCTCGTCTAATATGGAATTGTCCGCAAATCTTGCCTCTATAAATTTTTTAAGTTCGCGTTTAAAGCGCAAAGTGCCCAAGCTGAACCACAAAATGCTTTCTTTGGGCAGCGCGTTTTCTATTTCTTCCAAGACTTTTTTATAATTCTCCCGCCAGCCGTCGTGTAAAATAACGGGATCAAAATGAAAAGCGGTTTTAAACCCATGCGCGGCAATTTTTGCGGCGGCGCAAAGTCTTTCTTTAAGGGACGGAGTCAATAATTCGGTTTCGTCGATAATATTTTGCGGATTTACGCTCCAGCCCACCGCAACGTTTCCCGCAGGCGGCAAATTAAGCAGATTATCAATGTTTACGCTTTTGGTTTTAAATTCAAAATATTCCGCCCTGCCTCTGAAAAACGTTACTATATCTTTGGAATAATTTGTAATATTGTCAAAAATCAAAGAATCCGTAAATTCCCCGCTGCCTACTCGCGCGTAGGGGAAAATGCCTTTTTTGAACTTTGCGCTTTCAACCTTTTTTAAAAAATCGCTTATATTTGCGGGCAATATTATCGCGTGTAAATTTTGATATTGCTGCAAAAAACAATAGGCGCATTCATACGCGCAGCCAAAGCCGAGATTAATTAAATTATACCCGCAGCAAAAACAGTCTCTGGTACAGGGGCATGGTTTTACGAAATCAAATTTTTCCTTTGTTATTATAAGCGTTTCTTTACGTTTTGAATAATTTGCTTCGGCGGCGGGGAAGTTTTTATAGTCAAAATATTGCGGCGAAGTTTTGGGGAATAGTTTTAGCGCGTTTTGCGCCGCTGGCGAGCCCTCCTCGCCGTTTTCTATAAAAATATTTTTAGGATAAAAAATTTCTTGTTTTAAATCGGCTTTTAAAGTAAAGTTCAAATTTAAATCCGGCAGATAAAAACTGTCCGGCGCGGCGGTTTTGAAATTTTTGGGATATCTTTTCGAAATTAAAAATTTTTTGGCCTGCTCAAAATTTTTGGCATATTGCGGCGGCAGAATTGCCGGCGGCGCCAAATTATCCCTTTTTGCAATTTCAAATAATAGGCGCGCTATTTCCCTCTTTTTATTTATTCCCAAAAAAGGCATAATTTCATTTGCGTATTCTTGCGCTTTTGCGGCCGTGTCGATTATATTCATCTTTTAATATTTGTAAATAAATTTATTTTAGCAAATAAGTGAAAAGTATGTTTAATTTTATACTGACATAGGTCTTGTTGCACAATTAGGAGACAAAAGGAAGGTGAGCAGTGTATACTTTTAGTATGATTAAAAAAATAAACACTGCTCAAAAGAATAACAGCAAAATAAGAGCTCCTAAGTCCAATAAAACAATAATAAATTGGTCAGAATACAACAAAGCTCTGGCAGCACGCGGGAATATCTCTGTTTACATATCTGAGGCAATGGCTAAG
>JAIRMX010000052.1 GCA_031258375.1 Elusimicrobiota bacterium
TTGTGGTTATCGGCGCTCTTATATAGCGCATAGTATCGTAAACGGCAAGGCCGGCCGTTACAAGGCCGCCGGGAGAGTTAATATATAAATTTATTTCTCTTGCGGAATCTTCCGCGTCAAGATACAAAAGCTGAGCTATAATCATATTGGCGGCCCCGGTGCTTACTTCTCCCTCGCGCCCGCCGACAAAAACAATTCTCTCTTTTAATAAACGGGAAAATATGTCGTAGCCCACATTCTTTTCTATAATTGTCGGTATTATCATTTTGGAACCTCTCCTGTTAATATTTGATAAGCGCATTGTGCGCTTGCACATATATAAGTATAATATATTTTTATGTAAAGATGAATATTTTATACAATAAATATATGGGGACTAAATGGATAAAGAGAGCACAAAACGACTTACAATTAAAATAGCGCGCATTTTGGATAATAAAAAAGCGGACGATGTAAAGATCTACGATTTGCTCGGTCTTTCCTCTTTATGCGACTATGTGATTATTGCCACCGCCGCGTCGGCGCCGCATCTTGACGCGCTTGAGCGTGAAGCGAGCGTCGAGCTTAAAAAAGAAAATATTTATAAAACCAACCGCGACGGTGGTAACGGCGGCGTGTGGCGCGTCAGCGATTACGGCGGTTTTATGCTACATATAATGACGTACAGTGCCAGGGAATTTTAAGCATTGGACAAAGTTTTCAGTTTCGGTTAAGAAACTATTTGGAATGAGATTCAAATTAAAGTCAGAAAGCCGCGTGTAAAAACCGCCTCGTACTCGACAAGCGCGGCTTTAAAGAATAGAAGCCCGCAAAACGCCAAAAATAAGACTAAAAAAAGTTTGATAAAAAAATCCGACGTTGTAAAAAAAACCTCATTACAGCTAAAAATAAATAAACCAAAAAAATCCGCAAGCAAAAGAGCAAATCGACCGATAACCAAAAAGTCAAACGGGAAAACCGCTAAAAAGGTAAAAAAATAAATGTTGACAAAACTCAAATCAAAAATTGAGGATAGATTATCCAAAGATAAATATTTTGCCGCATTTGAAACGCTGCCTCAAATGAATTTTGACGCGGCGCCGTCGCATATTGACGCGGATATATCGACGGTCTGGGCTATGGCAGCGGCAAAGATTATAAAAAAGAAACCCGTGGACATAGCAAAAAAAGCTTCCAAAGTTATAGAACAGCTTGAAGAAATTTCCGCATGCGCGTTCATAGAACCCGGATTTATAAATATCAAATTAAGCGACGAGTTCTTAGTTGAAGTTGCGCGAGATAGAAGGATTAAAAACCGCGACGGAGCGCCAAACAATATCCCCGCGGATAAAATACTTATAGAATTTGTTTCCGCAAATCCTACGGGGCCGCTGCATGTCGCAAGCGGGCGCGGGGCCAGCCTCGGCGACAGCCTTGTTCGTATGCATCGAGCGCTCGGCATAACCTGCGACTCGGAATATTATATAAACGACGCGGGCAATCAGGCGGAACTTCTCGGAGAATCGCTTAAAGCGCGCGCAGCCGGCAAAGAACCGCCGGAAAACGGATATCACGGACAATACCTTATTGATATGGCGGCAAAAATCCCGTCTGATCTGCCGCAAGAAAAATACGGCCAATTCGCCATGGAAGAACTTATAAAATCTCAACAGGCCGATATGGAAGCTTTCGGAGTAGAATTTGCAAAATGGTTTCGCGAAAGCGAGCTTCACAAAAACGGCGCTGTGGAAAACGCCATTCAAAATTTGAAAGACGAAAAAAATGTTTACGAAAAAGACGGCGCGCTGTGGCTTGGCACTTCTTCGGACAGCGACGATAAAGACCGCGTGCTTGTGCGCCAAGACGGCAGGCCGACTTATTTTTTGGCCGATATAGCCTATCACAAAAACAAGTTTGAGCGCGGATACACAAATCTTATTGACATTTGGGGAGCGGACCATCACGGATACGTCGCGCGCATGAAGGCCGCAGTAAAAGCGCTTGGAAAGCCGGACAATTCCTTTAAAGTAATTATACATCAGCTCGTTCATTTAATAGAAAACGGCGAAAAAGTGAAAATGTCAAAACGCGCGGGTTCTTTTATTACTCTTAAAGAATTGACGGACGAAGTGGGCCGCGACGCCTGCCGGTTTTTCTTTGCAAGCAGAACGCCAAACGCGCATCTTAATTTTGACATTGGACTTGCAAAAAAGCAAAATAACGAAAATCCGGTTTTTTACGTGCAGTACGTACACGCGCGCATTTGCTCAATTTTCCGCAGCGCGGCAGAAAAAGATATAGAGCCCTTTAGCATGACCTCGCCCCAAAATCTCGCCCCGCAGGAAAGGCTTTTGCTCAGCAAAATGCTGTGGTTCAAAAAAACTATTGAAACCTGCGTAAACGACTTAAGCCCGCATCATATCACCACTTATTTGAAAGAACTTGCTTCGCTGTTTCATTCTTTTTACGATTCTTGCCGAGTATTGGACGAAAATAATTTGGAAATGACAAAATCGCGCCTGTTCACCTGCAGACTTGTAAAAGAAAGAATTGCAAAAGGACTTGAGCTTATCGGCGTATCCGCTCCGGAGCAGATGTAGAAATAATATGGGAACTAACATTACCCCGCCTAAAGAAAAAGATTTCAATCAAATATTTAAATTATTAAAACAGCTTTGGCCAAATCAATCACTAGATAAATTAAAAATGAAAAAAATTTATTTTCAAAAATAATTTCCTAAGACTATTTTATGGATACGATTTTTAAAGAATTGGATTTGTCGGATTTTTCTTTTCTATGGGTAAGCATACGTATAACGCATTAATTTTCTTATTTTTAAATATTTACGCTATACAAACATAATCTTAAACGTCAGAATTTATGCTGTTTGGCAATGCCGTAAAAAAAAGTTAAATTTATTGTATAATAAAATTAGAAAGCAAAATCAAAGAGAAAACAGTTGTTATATGTAAGCCGAAAATAATAAATTCGTCATGCTGAACCCCGTATTAAAACCTTACGGGGCAGGCCCGTTTCAGCATCTGTAGTAATAAAAGGCAGATCCTGAAATAAATTCAGGATGACGAACAGAGAGACCCTGAAATGAATTTGGGGTGACGAAAAAATAATCGGCTTATAAAAATTTGATACTGTTTTTGGAACCCTGTGAAAAACAGGGAGAGCTTTTGAGAAATCAAAAGCATAAAGACAGTCCAAGAACAGCTCGTTATCAGGCACAAAATATACGGATTAATTCCCCGTGTGTTTTGTGCCGAGTGTTTGCCGCCTTACGGCGGCAAACCACGGCTGTTATATT
>JAIRMX010000049.1 GCA_031258375.1 Elusimicrobiota bacterium
TAGTTCCCGCAAGGTTAATATAAGCTCGATTAGGCTGTCTCTATACGTTTGCGGATGACCCGCTTTATGTGTTTTGCGAGATTTGCGGAACGCTTTCTTAGCCATTGCCTCAGATATGTAAACAGAGATATTCCCGCGTCCTGCCAGAGCTTTGTTATATTCTGACCAATTTGTTATTGTTTTATTGGACTTAGGAGATCTTCTTTTGCTATTATTCTTTTGAGCAGTGTTTATTTTTTCTATCATACTAAAAGTATACGCTGCTCACCTTCTTTTTGTCTCCTAATTGTCCAACAAGACCCGGTGGAACTGAAAATTCTTATATTCCTATGACCGGTTGGATAAGTTTTGATTTATAATTTCGCTTGAAGAAGAATTCTATTTGGAAAATCGCGCCGAAGAACTGTTTGAAAGTTCACAATTAGACGCAAAGCGGATAATAATTAAGAGTTTACTTTTTGAATTAATTTTAAAAGAGAAAAAGTCTAATTCGTCTATAGAAAACCCTTTGACTTATTTGTCAAAGGGTTTTTTTATAAAAATATACCCTCAACAAGAATCGAACTTGTATCCTCTGCTTAGAAGGCAGATGCTCTATCCATTGAGCTATGAGGGCAAAAACTAAAAATTTTCGGAGCTTTTACGATGCTTTTATTACGCTTTTGCTACGGATATATTTTACAAAATATAGCAATTTTATGCATAGAAATAATGCAGTCAGAAATTATAAAAACGCAAACATAAATAAATTATTTAGCGCGGATTTTTCTGATATTTTGTATATGCTGGTTATAAGTTTTGCTAAAAATATGACTGCCATTGTTATCAGCCACGAAATAAAGAGCGTCAAAATCAAACTCGGGATTTAAAACGGCCTTAACGGAACCTATTCCGGGGTTTGCTATTGGGCCCGGCGGAATGCCGTCGTAGCGATAAGTGTTATACGGAGAATCATAGTACAAATCGTTTAAAGTAAGCCCCTTTTTCCAATGGCGCTGTTCTCTTTCGTTGAAGCCGAGCGCGTACTGTACCGTAGGGTCCGCTTCCAAACGTTTGCCGATTTTTATGCGGTTTAAATAAACGGCGGCTATTTTCGGGCGTTCTTCGTGCAGCGCGGCTTCGCGTTCCACTATCGACGCGACGGTCAAAACCTGCCGCTCGTTCATATTCGTATTTGAACTTGCAATTAAAGGTTTGATTTTATTTTTATATTCTTCCACCATAATCGCGATAACTTCTTCGGGCTTCATATTTTTAGGCAGCATATAAGTGGAAGGAAATAAATAGCCTTCGGCTTCCTGCATATAGGCGGCGTCGATAAAACTCTGTTTATTTTCTATTATGCCGTTTCTTTCAAGCTCTTCGGCTATTTCCTCTATGCGCCAGCCTTCGGGGATAACAACGCGGTAAAGCTTGGCTCCGGAATCGTTAATAAGCCGCCAAATCACTTCTATGGAGGACATATTTTTGTTAAGCAAAAAACTCCCGCTTCTAAGCATCGGCGCGGCTCCGCTTAATTTTAGACATACTCTAAAAAATAAAGTGCTCTTTATAATGCCGTTATCTTTGAGAATATCGGCTATTTTAACGGCCGCAATACCGCTTGGAATATCGACGCTGACAATATCCCCTTTATTTTTAAAGTGGTTGTATATTCCAAAAGGCGCGGATACAATCAAAAGCGCGCAAAGAATAAGAATAAACTTTTTCATTTATTTAATCAGTTTTATAAAATGCCGTTTTCCTATTTGCATTACGGCTTCTTTTTCAAAAGCCGGCGCGGTGTCCAGCTCAATTTTCTTACCGTCAAGTTTTACGGCGCCTTGATCTATGAGGCGGCGCGCTTCGTTTTTACTTTTTGACAAACCGTTTGCAATAAGCACAGCGGATACGGAAATTTCTTCGGAGATTTTAAAAATCGGCATATCGTCGGGGTTTTCTTTTTTGGAGAACACCTTTTCAAAATTTTCAAGGCTCGCTTGCGCGGACTGCGCGCTATGAAAACGGCTTACTAGAATCCGCGCCAAATCTTTTTTGGCCTGCATAGGGTGTTTGGCTTTGACGGCGTTTAAATCTTCAAGAGTTAACAGCGTGTAGTATTGCAGCATAGTTTCGTCCGATATTGACATTATTTTGCCGAACATATCGTTTGGCGCGTCCGAAATGCCTATATAATTGCCGTAAGATTTCGACATTTTTTTAACGCCGTCCGTGCCTACCAGCAAAGGCATAGTCATTACTACCTGCGGCTCCTGCCCTGCGTTTTTTTGTAGTTGCCTGCCGACAAGCAAATTGAAAATCTGATCGGTTCCGCCAAGCTCGACATCGGCCGTCAGCGCGACGGAATCCTGCCCTTGAAACAAGCTGTACATAACTTCCAAAAGCGCTATAGGAAGGCCGGCTTTTATTCTTGTTTTAAAATCTTCGCGCTCCAAAACCTGGGACACGGTTATTTTGGAAAGCGCGTTTAAAATATCTTTAGTCGTTATAAAAGGATCCAGCCAGCTGCTGTTAAACAATATTTCGGTTTTTGAAGGGTCAAGAACTTTAAAAGCCTGGTCGGTATATGTTTTTGCATTTTTAAGAATTATATCGCGCTCGAGCATAGGGCGGGTGGAATCGCGCCCGCTTGGGTCGCCTATTGCGGCGGTAAAATCCCCTATGACAAGCGCTACCGTATGCCCCAAGTCCTGAAATGCGCGCAATTTGCCGAGCACGACGCTGTGTCCAAAATGCAAATCCGCGCTGGTAGGATCCGCGCCGAATTTTACTTTTAGTTTTTTGCCGCTTAAAAGCTTTTTCTCAAGCTCGGCTTCGCTTATAAGGTCAACCGCGCCGCGTTTTAAAATTTCCAAAGCCTTTTGAATATCCATATAAATCCCCGCAAAACAAATATATTATATTTTAGCAAAAACATCAGGGATTATGCTTTTTTGAGTTATGGGAAATATAATTTGGATATTAAACTGTAATAAAAAAGTATGCCGGCATGGTTCGACTTGATTGTATCTTGGAAAAATATTATGACTCTTAGGTACAAAAAACAATGAAATAAATTTATTGAAAAACTGAAAAAATTTGACTTATCATAAAATAAATTATATTATATGAAAAATCTATCAATAAAAAAGGAGTAAAAATTATGCAAGATATAAATAAAAAAGTCGGGCAAAACATAGTAATCAGAGCAACAATCTTCGCAGTAAACATCATTGGAAAAGTCCTGTAAAATACCCCCCCCCCCCCGCGTTCTCCTTTAAGAATTAAAGGATTTACTCTTATTGAACTTCTCGTCGTTGTCCTCATTATTGGCATACTCGCCGCTATCGCTTTGCCGCAATATCAAAAAGCCGTTGAAAAATCAAGGGCCTCGGAAGCGCTGGTAAATATCAAGGCAATCGCGTCTGCGCAGGTATTGTATGCTTTAGCTACGGGTTTTGGCGCGACCGATTTTGACGAGCTTGATATAACCATACCGGGCGCGGTTAGAATTTCCAAGTATGAGATACAAACCAAGTATTTTACGTACCAAATTCCAAGTACGACAGGCTATGTATATGCTTGGAGAAATGGGAAAAAAGACGTTTACTATGCTTTTCATGCCTCGATGACCCTTCCTTCAACCAAAACGCGTCTTATATGCGGCTGGACTGATAACAAATATGAAGCCATCTGCCGTTCATTTGGTAGTGTGTCTGACGCTACCATTGCTTGGTTTGGCTTCAAAAAAGGCGGAGCGGTTTGGCTGAACTAAAATAGAATTTTGATAAACAATACGCGGAGATTAGAATATCTAATCTCCGCGCAATTTATAACGATTATTTTAAGGTCTTTATTTTACTTTCGCGCCCTCTTCCAAAGCTTTGCGGTTCAGCTCAAGAATTTCCGGCT
>JAIRMX010000083.1 GCA_031258375.1 Elusimicrobiota bacterium
TCTTGATAAAATATATCGAATCTCTTCTAAGACCGGCAAAACTTCCGGCAAGCGGAGGATCAAAATTTGAAAGATGATTGCACGCGATTATCAAGCCGCCGCTGAGCGGTATATTGTCAAGCCCGCTAACCTTCACTTTATAAAAGAGCAAAAAATAATTTCTGAATATAAATTTTATCAAATTAAGAAGCATATGGCGAGGAAATCTCCAAAACTTTATCCGTCACCTGCCGCAAAGTCATATCGGAAGTATCGATAATAACGGCATCGGACGCGGGTTTAAGCGGAGCGACGGCGCGGCTACTGTCGCGCTCGTCGCGCGCTTTAATGGAAGAAAGAAGCTGCTCATAATCGGCCGTTTTTCCGTTTTGCTTAAGTTGCAAAAAACGCCGTTTTGCACGCTCCTCAGCCGTAGCGGTAAGAAAAATTTTAACCTGAGCGCCGGGACATATTACCGTTCCGATATCGCGCCCTTCCATAACAATTGCGCCGGCGCGTCCTATTTCTATTTGTTTTTGAGTGACTACCGCGCGGGCGCGCGCGGAAGCAGAAGCTTTGCTTGCGGCCTGCCCTACTTTGTCCGAAAACAGTTTGCCTCCTAAATAAACGCCGTCGACAAAAACTTTCAGGCTGTTGTCCGACGCGCGCTCAAAAGACCATTTTATATTTTTTGCGGCTTCAAAAACTTTGTCTTCATCGTCTAAATTGATACCCATATCCAAAACTTTCCAGCCTAAACAACGATACATTTCGCCAGTGCTTAAAAAACTTAAATCGTATCGTAAGGCAACCGCTTTGCCCACCGAAGATTTGCCGACTCCGGCGGGGCCGTCAATAGCTATTACGGGTTTAGCTCCTTTCATTAGTCGTCCGTCCTGTTAAAACCTTTTAAAGCGAGCATAATCGCGTTAGGATTGCTTGAATAATCCATAATATCTTCCAATTTAACTTTTCCGTCTTTATGCAGAGCTAAAAGCGACTGGTCAAACGTATTCATTCCGTAATAATCTCCGCTTTGTATGGCTTTGGCAATATCGGAAATTTTATTGTCCGTAATCATTTTTTTAATCTGCGCGGTGGGCAGCAATATTTCGACCGCCGGAATAAGCCCTCCGCCTATACGCGGAATCAGACGCTGCGATATTACGCCGCGCAATAAATCGGCAAGCTGGAAACGTATTTGTCCCTGATGCTCCGGAGGAAAAGACTCCACAATTCTTGAAATAGTCTGCACGGCGTCGACTGTATGTAAAGTGGAAAGAACCAACTGTCCCATTTCCGCCGCGGATATCGCCGCGCGTATAACCTCGGGCGCGCGCATTTCGCCCAACATAATAACGTTTGGGTCTTGCCTCATGGCATAATGCAGCGCGGAAGAATAAGAAAGCGCGTCCGTCCCCAAAGAAAGCTGACTGACTATGCTTTTTTGCTCTGTGTGGACAAATTCAATGGGATCTTCCACGGTAAGAATATGCGCGGGGCGAGTCTTATTAATATGATCTATAATCGCGGCTAAAGTCGAAGATTTGCCGGATCCTGTCATTCCGGTGACAAGTATAATTCCGCGATGATTATTTGCGATTTTTATGAGCGTTTCGGCGGGCAGATTTAACTGTTCAAAATCCGGTATGCGAAAAGGTATATAGCGTATCGCCATACATATTTTACCGGATTGGCGGTAAATATTGAAGCGGAAACGCCCGTATTCTTTATCTTCCAAAGCAAAGTCGACGCTCATATTTTGCTCGAGAAGTTTTTTCTCGCGTTCGCCCATTATCGCGGCGGCCATTTTTTTTACTTCTTCATTAGTAAGGAAACAATTGTCAATGGCGCGTATTTTCGTATCCATACGGACGCAGGCGGTGGAATTGCCCCTTATGTGAAGTCCGTTAGCATTATTTATAACGATAGTTTTAAGAAGCGTTTTTAAACCTACTGATTTTTCTTCGGCCATAATTTATACATCCTCCTTTTTTCGCCGCAGATACGCGGGTATAAGAGCAATTTTATCAAATTCGTCGAAAGAATCTCTGTTTTTTGCAGATTGACGCTCCCGAAAATAATTTTTCGCAAGAGAGTGTTTAAACCCATTGTTAAAACCGGTCGCGATAACCGTAATTTTTAAAACGCCCGGCTCAAGATTCTTATCGTACATATGCCCGAATTTAATTATAGAATCGCTGCTTGCAAGCCGGCGTATAATATTCATTACGTCGCCTTGTTCAGGCATTTTTATTCCGTCTGAGGCTGTAAAAAACACTATAAAACCTTTTGCGCCGCTTATGTCCGCGTTCTCAAGAAGCGGAGAAGACAGAGCATCGTTTATCGCGGTGTGATGGCGGTTGACGCCCTTAGCCTGGCCTATACCTATAAAACTTCTTCCGGATTTAAGCATAATCGTTTTTAAATCGTTATAATCAATATTTATTTCGCCGGGTTTAAGTATGACCTCGGATATTCCCTTTACGGCCTGCAGAAGAACTTCGTCCGCCATTCTGAACGCGTCGCCGGTATCGGTGGCCGCGCCTACATTTTCCAAAAGTTTGTCATTTGGCACTATAATCATTGAATCGGCGTATTTTTGCATTTCTTTAATGCCTTCGTCCGCACGTTTTGAGCGCACAAAACCTTCAAAATTAAAAGGCCGCGTCACTACGCCAACAACAAGAATATCGTCGCCGTAAGTTTTTTTGGCTATTCTTGCAAGTTCCGGCGCAACGCCGGTTCCGGTGCCGCCGCCCATACCTGCCGTGATGAAAAGCAAATCCGCCTCCGCAACTATAAGACGCAAATGTTCCACAGATTCTTCCGCCGCCATTTTGCCGCGCTGCGGATCCCCTCCCACGCCAAGACCTTTTGTAGTTTTCTGACCAACCTGAACGAGATAAGGAGCTTTGTTGGAGCGTAAAGCTTGAGCGTCGGTATTTACCGCGATAAAATCCACATAATCAATTCCCGTTTCCATCATATGATTGATGGCATTGCCGCCGCCGCCGCCCACGCCCACGCATTTTATTTTGGCCTTTTTCCCTTCAAATTGTTCGGCACTGGCAAAAAGAGGATTCATAATTTTATCCATAATTTAACTGCTGAAGAGATCTTTTATTATATTTTTTATTTTTGACGCAAATCTGCCCGAGCCGGCGGAAATACCGCCCGAACCTTCGCCTATTAAATCCCGCTTGGCGGCGTAAATCGCAAGGGCAAGCGCCGTAGTGTAAGAGGGATCGAAAAATTCTTCGTCTCCGTTTATAGCGTCGCGCGAAATCCCGCCGCGCCGCGCTTCGTTAAACCCGAGAGCTTGAGCGCATTGTTCGGTTATGCCGGACATAATAGAGCCGCCCCCCGTAAGAACGCATACGGCCGCCATATTGGCAAAACCGCTTTTATCTATGAAATTTTTTATTTGCTCAAATATTTCCTGCGTGCGGGGACGTATTATATCCAATAGAAAACTTTTTCTGATATTGTTTGTGGAACGTCCGTCTAACGAAGTTACGGCAATATCTAAATCCTCGCCCAAAACCGAAGGGAAAGCGACTCCGTATTTTTTTTTGATTTCTTCCGCATTTATTCTTGACGTGTGCAAAGCATAGGCAATATCGCGCGTTATCAAATCGCAGCCTAAAGGAAAATCTTTGGAAAAGCGCAAAGCCCCGTCCGCATAAATTCCAACGGACGTGGTTTCTCCGCCCATATCTATAAGCATTGCGCCGATATCCTTTTCCTCGTTAGAAAGAACATTATCGGCAAGGCACATAATGCCGTGAAAAGCTTCGTCAACGGCAAAACCGGGCTGAGTTATCGCCTTTTTTAAATTATTATAACTTGAAGAAAGCCCCGTAGTTATATTTACGTCGACTTCAAGAAGCGAACCGGACATTCCCTCCGGGTTTATTATCCCGCGCTGTCTGTCAACGGCAAAACCCTGAGTTGTGTAATTTATAATTTCGTGATCGCCTTTTATATGTATCGAACGCGCGTTGCTTACGGCTTGTTCGATATCGTCGGAAGTAATTTCCTTGTTCAGACGCGGTATATTGTATATGCCGTGATTTGTAAAAGTTTCTATATTTTCGCCCCTCAAAGCTATATAAAGGCCGTTTATTTCCGAAGAAGTTTTCTCTTCAATTCTGTCAATAACGCCGCTAACCGCAACCGACGTTTCGCGTATGCCGCTGACCATGCCGCTTCTAAGACCTTTGCAGGAAACGCTTGCGACGGCGGCTACTCTTAAAGAATTTGTTTCCCTATCGTATAAAACGGCCGCCGCCGTTATTTTGCCGCTTCCAATATCAAGTCCAGCTATTAAATTCGTTTTTGCCATACTATACCGCCGGGGCTAAATATACTTTCCCATAATCAAAATATCTAAAATCTATTTTATACGGCTTTTTAAAATTTTTCTGCGAGGAAACGGCTAAAATCTCGGCTAATTTCATAAGTTTTTCCCCCGCATTTGCATAACCGCCAATTTGAGCAAAAGCGACGTTCTCAATTTCAATATTCATCGTTTTAGCATCCTGCTCGATATAGACTGCCGAGATTATAATATCTTTCAGCGAATTAATCTCACTTATTAATTTTACCAATTCTTGAGATAAAAAATCTTTTTTTGTCAAATTTTTAATATACAGCGGAAAAAAGCCGCCGTTCCCTTTCAATTCTTTATCGTCAAAAATAAATCCGTTCTCCGCAAGATAATATTCGCCGCCGTCTATTATGATTTTAGCGATGGGAATATGCTTTTTTATTTTAACGTTTAACTCTTTGGTAAAGAAATTGCGGTTTACTTTTACCGAAGACAATTGTTTTAAATTGTTAAGCAGCATTTCCTCAAGATTTGAACAATCGCGCGCGGTTATTTCGTCGCCTTTTTCAAAGCTGACATATTTGCTCGCTTCATATTGCATATCCTTAGTCTCGCCGGTAATTTTTATATCCTTGACGCGCCATACAAGCCAATTAGGCGCCTTTATGTTCGATAAAAATCCATTTGATCTAACTGCCCACCAAAGCAATGTAAGAATGATTAGAATTGCCGTCGTTATAATTAAGAATTTTTTTTGTCTTTTAGTTCGACGCTTGGACCCGCGCGACGCGGCAAAATATTTTTTGGAAGATTTCTTTCTTATATGCATTTTTTTAATCGGCAAAGAGAAAAAGTTTTAAAAATCAAATTTCAATTTATAAATATGAGCGCAAAACGATTGCGCTATATAAATATTTTTTCGCAAGTAAATCGTTTTTTTGTTCTATAACTGCCGGCGTTCGCTCCGTTTATTAGTATTTTTGTTCCTTATCGTCCCGCCCATTCCTTCAAAACAATTATAAAAACCGCTATATAAAATACTACATTAAAATTCAAGCTTTGGCAATGTGTCCACATATGAGACTTTAGATAGTTTTGGATTGAGCCTCAGGTTGGTTTAAAATATCCTGCATAGGATTAACCTTTGAGCGCATTTTTTCTATTGTACCAAATCACTACAAATCAATTCAAAGCCGCAGACAAATGCCTGCGGCTTTGCTTTATTTTTTTCATATTCGGCAAAAACCATCAATCTTTAAAATCAAAAAGTTCTAATTGTTCGTGATGATTTTTTGACACCGTTTGCAAAAGAAATTTTTTTGCGGGTTCTGTTTCAAGCGCATTATCAATAATTTTATTGCACATAGCGTCGGCTTCTTTATTTTGTTCGCGCGGCACATGCGTTAAAGATATTGCCGAAAATTTTTCCGCTGCTTTTTTAATATCTGCCATTATTAAGCGCAAATCCGGGTTTTTTATTTTATATTCGCCGCCGTATTGTTTGACCAGAAGTAAAGAATCCGAACGTATCTTCAGTCTTGTCCCGCGCAGCTTGGCGGCTTTAGACAGCGCGATTTTAAGTGCGCTAAACTCGGCGAAATTATTAGTGCATCTTGCAAAAAATTCGCCGCCTTCAAGTAAAAGCTTGCCGGAAGTATTTTTTATAATCCAAGCGCTTGAGCCGGGGCCGGGATTGCCGCGGCTTGCGCCGTCTATATTTATAATAAGTTCCATATAAATATTCTATAAAATTTACATATTGGTCTTGTTGCACAATTAGGTAAAGAAGCTGCCCAAAGTACAACACAAACCATAACACCACTCCAACTATCCTCTAAACTGCGTATTTTGGCAGTCCCAGCTTGTTAAATCTATTTATT
>JAIRMX010000089.1 GCA_031258375.1 Elusimicrobiota bacterium
TGCCGCTTTCTCTCTTTCGTAAAGCTTGTCCCCGAGTGTTGTAATCGGGGAACTAAATATAAGTCGGAAGAGAGATTTAAAGAAAACAGTTCTAACAACAATATTAAATCCCTCGCCGCCAAAGCGGCACTCCCTTTACAAAAGGGAGAAAACTTCGGCTTCACTTTAATTGAACTTCTCGTCGTTGTTCTTATCATAGGCATTCTCGCCGCTATCGCAATACCAAAATATCAATTTGTGGTAGAAAAAAACAGGATAACCGAAGCGATTGCAAACGGAAAAATTCTAAAAAACGCGGAGGATTTATATTACTTGCAAACTGGAAATTATACGAACGATATGGCACTTTTAAGCGTTCAAGTGGAAGATTCAAAAAGTTTCAGATACCGCCTGGATCTTTCGGAGAAGGCCGTTTTAGTTTATAGAAATTACCCAGAATTGGGACCACATATGACATATTTCAATACGGTAAATTATTATGCATTATTTTTCTGCTCGCTGCAAATAACGGGGATTAATGTGTGCTATCCCAGCCAAAACCGAGGCAAAAACTTATGTTTTGTGCCAAAAGACAGCACAACGAACCAAGATTTTTATAAAAAACTTTGCAAATCTATCAGCAGCGATGGCATAGAAAGAACCCACCCCTCCTACGGCTCTTATTGGCTTTTTAATTAAAAAACCGGACAACACCGCGTTCTACTAGAGCTTTGTTGTACTCTGCCAAATTTATTATTGTTTTATTAGACTTAGGAGTGCTTCTTTTGCTATTATTCTTTTGAGTAATGTTTATTTTTGTTCTACCCATACTAAAAGTATACGCTGCTCACCTTGTTTTTGTCTCCTAATTGTGCAACAAGACCGCTTATGCGCTATCTCCCCTAATATTTCTTAGATGTGATACTTTTATTATATCTATTTAAAAACAGTTATGAGCATATCTCTTATCCCCAAAACAATATCCTTAAAATCCTCCGATACTCCTGTTATCTTATTTTTCTTTAAAAAATACTTCCATTGTGTTTGCTTTGTGGCGTTGTTATAAAATGCCGGAGTGAAAACAAACGGGTTTTGGGGAGGGTCTCTCTTTCTGCTTTTGAAGGTCTTTGTAATAGCTTCCTTTAATGTTTCCTTGCTTAGTTTATTTTCTTTCAAGATTACATATACATCATAAAAATCTTTCATGCGGCTGTTGATTAGCTCCCGCTTTATCATGGCTTCATACTTCTCCGCAACTATGGTTTCAAGCGGGTATACATTAAGCGTTGTTTTATCCATGCCCAGTATCGACGGGAAGACTTTAGTTCTTACCGCCGGAGTTATAACGTCCCCGAAGCCTAAATCTATTTGCAGTCGGTTCTTTGCCGTACCGAGATATGCGTCTACACTTACCCTAACGCCCTCATAATCCGCGTCTTCCATTATGCCGCTTATTCTTATTGTTTTAGTGTCAAAGATAACGCCGTCTTCAACCGCAATGCCAGATATATTAATAAACGCTTCTTTTATAATTTCCCTGTCATTCTTTATTTTTTTGGCCGAGAAATCTATATCTACGGTAGGTCTGGAGGCTGGCACATCAATAGTAACCAACAAAAGCCCGCCCTTTAATATAAACTTGTCCCTATACTCTGAAATTGAAAGCCTGTGCAGTAGCCGTTCTTGCATATATTTAAGCAGGAATGCGTTAAAATCTACCTTCTTTTGCCGGGCGATATGATAAAGTTTAGCCTTTATTGAAGCTGATATATTTTTGATTTCTCTTTTGGTCATATTAGCGCCGTCAGCCATGATTCAATTATATTTTTTACCTTACACTTTTCCGCTATTTGCAAGAGTTTATTAAGGTTGCGGTCTTTTCTTCTTATGTACTCTTTTAATACTTCCTTAGCTATGTCCAGACCTATTTTATTTTTATACCTGAAAGCGTCGCAAACAGCTTTCTCTATGCCGTATATCCTAAAAGAATACTTGCCGTCTTTAACCATTTCTATGCCAAGATTAAAATACTTCTCCGATACAACAGATATTTCTATGGGCGGGTAAATAATGCGCGGCAGAGCGTCCCCCCGTTTAATCGCAATATAAACGCTTTGGGGGATAAAAGTAGTTAAATTATAATATCTGAGTGCGCTAAGTCCCGCTATAACGCATTTAGGGGCGGCAGCACACACATCAATAAAACTTTGATTGGAATTATTCATTGATGATGTTCTATAAACCCCGCGTCTTATTCTGGACAAAGTTCCGTCTTCCAGCATACTCTTAATTTGAGTGCCGTTAAAGCCCATCTTGCGGAGTTCTTTGCCGGTATAATATTTTTCTTTTAGCGTTTTCATATTTGATAGCACTTTTCCAATTCTATGTACATATTATAATAAATGTATATAGATTTGGCAAGTTTTTATTTCAAAGATAAAACTGCTGCAAAACATCTTGGGCTAAAATAAACTTTTTATTTCCAATTTTTCCCCAAGTAAATTTTTTTAGGGTTGTATCTCTGTATTGCTTTCTTATGAACATATTTTGTATTATTTTTTAAACCTTGTTTCTGTAAAATGCGGAGGAATAATATGATAAAAAATAAAA
>JAIRMX010000120.1 GCA_031258375.1 Elusimicrobiota bacterium
TGTCTAAAGCTTCAAATGATTCGGCGTAGGAATCGTTTTGCAGGAAATAAAGTCTTTGAGCGTTTCCGAGTGATTTAAGGAGAGTGAGAGTTTTAGCGGAACTGCTTTTTCTGACAGCTGACCAGTATTGCGGCAAAGCAATTGCGGCGATTATACCCATTATGAGGACAACGACGAGAAGCTCAATTAATGTAAATCCCTTAATTCTCAGAGGAGAATGCGGGGGGGGGGGGGGTATTTAGATTAGATAATGCGTTATTTGCGCAACGCGCAGAACCCTGATTTTTATCAAATTGATTTGTCATATATCTTTTCATATTAAAATCCTCTTTATTTGCTAAATTTTGTTTCAAAATTGTTGCGGCATAATTATAATAAATATTTTTTATCAGCCAATTCTAAAATATTTGCAAAAGCTTAAATATGGTTTTTTACATTTTTATTTACCGCTTTTAATACAACGTAAAAATGACAGAGGGAAATCATAAACCATGCGGACTATTCTTCTTCATAAGGCTCTTCTTCGTAAAAAGCCTCGTCGTCTGAAATAGGCCGCGCGGAAGAGCCGCCAGAACCGCCGGAGCTTCCGTCGGAATCTCCTTTATGCCTTTTTGGTTTATTCCATAAACGTTTTTCTGTTTTATAATCCTTATCCTTAGGCATATCGCTCCAAACCTGATTATACTCGTCGTAACTGTACACGCCTTTATCAGGCATTATCCTAAAAAAATAATTGGATTCGACCAGCGGCGGCTGCGCTCTGCGTTCGCTTTGGGCTTCAATTGCGACATCAGCCTCGCGGTCGGCGGAACTCTGCAGAATTGTGCTTGTGCCCGTCTCGGTCGGCTGCGGCGGACTTTTTTCCAATTCGGCGTATTGCTGCGCAAAAGATTTATCTTTAACGGCTCCCGCAGAATTATTTGAGCAGCCGTAAATAATAACGGATATAATTGCTAAAATAAAAAATTTTTTCATAATGTCCTCTCCGCATAACCGCATAACTTCTTATAAAAAGAATTCTATAAAATTTTTATGACGTTTTGGCAAAATATATGAATTTTCCTAGATTTTTAATATAAGTATCTTACCGCTTCTACCAAGTTTTTGAAAGTTCCTTTATTTTGGCCACAGCCGCAGCGCGCTCTTCGCCTTTGAGACGGTTTATAAAAACGCGGCCGTTTAAATGGTCGATTTCGTGCTGCAAAATAATGGCAAGAAGCCCCGACGTTTTAAGTTCCACCGGAAGACCTTTTTCGTTTAAATATTTCACTTTTACTTCTTGCGCGCGCTCTACCCGTATGTCAAGACCCGGAAAAGACAAGCAGCCTTCGCTGCCGCTTACAACCCCTTTTGACAAAGATATTTCCGGATTTATCAGAACATATTTTTTATAAATCTTCTCTTCGCCTTTGTCTAGCGGAAGCATTATTACCGCAAGGGATAAATCAAGCCCTACTTGCGGCGCGGCAAGCCCGACGCCGTTCATAGCAAGACAGGTTTGCGTCATATCGTTTATGATTTTAGGCAGTTCTTTGCGCATAGTGTTAAAATTTATGCGCGCGGCTTTTTTTGAAAGAATTTCGTCGCCGTATTTTCTTATTTTCAATATCATATTAAAATTTATAGGATACTTCTCTGCCCTCCCAGAGTATTTTTGCAACTATAGGATTCTGTTCCTTCCCGTTTTGTAAAACATTCCAAGCCATTACAATTCTTTCAAGCTGATCGTTCGCGCCGTAAGAAGCCGAAACTCCCATCACAATTTCTTTCGCTTTAGCTTCCATAGCCACCTGACTTATAGCGTAAAACGGATCGTTGCTGTTTACCATTATGGGATAAACGTGATGCCCGTAGTTTTCGGCTATTAAAATAACATTGCTGAAAAGTTCGCTGTCGTCAATAGCTTTTACGCCGGCAGTTTTACCGACGCTCCAATTATCAATCGGTTTTGCGTACATTACTATTACGTCTGTGCGCTCGTCGGAAAGATTTTTTAACACCGTCTCAAAATGATAGAGATTATCCGGGTTTCTAACGGCTATTAAAACTCTGCTTTCGCCCGTAAGGCCGCTCAAAGCCGCGGCAAGATTATCAACGTTTGTGCGGTTGAGTTTCTCTCTATGGCCTTCTTCAAATATATCGTTGGCTTTTTTAGCATTAAGCCGCTGCGATATATGAAAAATTATAAAGAGAACCGCGGCAAAAGACAATCCTGAAATAGTGGCTGTTTTCTTGGTTATGAGATTAATCATTGCCAGCAAAACCACAATCACAACTACTAAAAACCCTCCGACAGGTATGTAATAATGCCTATACTTTATATTAAAAGGCATCATAAATTCGCGTTTTTGTTCGCGATTTTTAAAGCGCAAAACGACAATGGACAACACTTCAAATACAAAACTCCACAATACCCCAAAAGCATAAGCCTGTCCTATAAGAGATATGTCCCCGCGCGAAGCTATTATCACTATAATTTGGGCTATACATACGGTATTAATTATATGATACGTCGTGCCGTATTTTTTGTGTATTTTACGAAACCAATCCGTTAATATGCCTGTTTCCGCCATACGATTTACGATTCCGTTAGCTCCTATAATAGACGTATTTACCGCGCCGGAAAGCATTAAAATGCCCGCTATAACAACAATAGCCTGTAAGACAAGTTTTATAATATGCGGCGCGTTTACGTGCATTGCAAGGCCGGAAAGCAAGTTCTCGCTGTATTTAGTCGCTATTAAATCCGCCGGGATTATGAGAGAAGATAAAAATGTAAGTCCGCCTGTGAAAACGAAAGCGAAAATAAAAATAATTAAAGCCGCTATTTGCAGATTTTTGATTTTAGGATATTCAATTTCCCTGTAAACCTGCACGAGTGTTTCAAGCCCGCTCAGCGCGAGAACCGAATGCCCAAAAGCCATCAGAACTCCTATATAACCTATTTTTGTCATAAAACTCATATTTTCGGCAAAGCCTAAAGAAGCTTTACTGAATTGCGGTTTTAAAGGCGGAAGTTCAATATTCCCGCGCTGTATCAGCGTTATTATTGCAAATATAAATAATATTAAACACGCCGCAATAGAAAATTGTATTATTTTCGAGCTTTTATCGCTGGAATCTTCTATGCCTTTTATATTTTGCCACCAAAAATAAAGCGTAATTGCAAGAGCGAATATTACGGCCACAATATTGTTGGGCAATGCAAAATTAATATTGAAAAATTCAAACAATGAATTTACAAAACCGACTATATACTGCCCGGCGGAAATGCCGCTTATCGGGCCGGTCAGCATAAAATCAAACAGAACGGAAGCCGTAGCCGCTTTGGCCATAGTTTCGCCAAGTCCCGCGTTTACCACCGGAAATATCCCGCCGCGCGTAAATAGAGAGCAAGCTTCGATATACATCATCAAAAGAGGCCCTGAAAGCAGCATAATTCCAAGCACGTACCAGGGAAAAGCGGAGCCGAAAGCCAACATCGCTATCCCGCCGGTATAAAATGCGCTTGAGCCAAAATCGCACAAAACTATAGCCGCCGCTTTCCAAAAGGGGATAAAAGTAAGCATAGCCGTAGTTAAGACGGTTATTCCTTTAACGCGGAAGGCGTTTGACGGCTGACGGACAGATGATTCGTCGCTCATAAATTAAAAAAGTATTTTTCTAACAATTTCTTTCTTATCCGCACATAAGACAAGTTCGTTTATAAAAGAAACGCTAAATTTTTTTGCCAACATGGCAAGCAGTCTCAAATGCTGTGGAAAAAAGACCGAGCCTGAGGGAGAAAGGAAAAAGAACATAACTTTTATTTGCAGTCCGTATTCGTCCGTTATGGCTCGCGGTAATACGGCAGCGGCGGCTTCAAAAGAATTTAAGTCGTCTATTCTTGCATGAGGTATGCTCAGGCCAGTATCAAGGGTGGTGCTTATGCCTTGTTCCCTTTTAAGCACTACTGATAGTATTTCTTCCTTGTCTATTGAGGGTTGTTCGTCGCATGCGGCATTTACAAGGCTGGCAATAAGATCCGTTTTGGATATATTATTGTTGATAATAAATATCCTTTTCTCGTTTAAAACTACCGAGATATTGTTTTCTTCTTGTGTTAACATACTGTAAACTATTATCTTACAAAAACTTTCGCATTACGGTCAATAGCTTGTTGAACAGTATCGCGTTTTGCTCTCGCCGTTCTTATTCTATATTTTCCATTTTCAGACGACCGGGGAGGCATTTGACGCGCGCCTCGCGCGCTGGGCGGGTGAATATTATTTCTCTATTGCAAATTTAACTGCGGCATAATGATCAAAATAGCTGCTAATACCCTCTAGGAAATGATTTAATACCATTTTTAGGGAAGGATATAATAAAAAATATTGTCTAATTATTTTTTATTAATTCTGTTCAAATCGTTTTTCTTATTCTTTTTCGTTTTCAAAAGGTTCAAGCTCAAGTTCTTTGCCTTTAGCCTTCAAAGTTTCTACTTTAAATTTAACCTCTTTCAATTTAATAGAAAGTTCCTTTGAAAGCTCGACGCCTTCTTCAAAAAGTTTCGCGCCGTCGTCTAAACTCAATGTTTCGCTGTCAAGCCGGGATACGATTTCTTCCAGCCTGTTCAATTTTTCTTCAAAAGTTTCTTTTTTTGTCATAATGTTTCCACCTCAAATAAATCCCGCGACGTTTCCACGGTTAATTTTTCTCCGCGCAAAGCCGTGCGCGCTATTTTGCCGTCTTCCATCCTGCGCACAATGCTGTAGCCGCGTTTTAAAACGGACGACGGGCTTAACGCCGTCAAACGCTGATTAAGCGTTTTTAGGCCGTTTTCCGCATTTTTTATATGCAGAGACATTGCACTCCTCATATCTTCGTTAAGACTGTCAAGCAGTTGTTCCTTATCTCTGAAAATCAGCGAAGGATTTTTGAAAATTTTATTTTGAGCGGCCATTTTAAAACGCGCGTTTAAGCGTTCGTATTTCAAGCTGACGGACTGCAAAAGCAATTTATTAAGCTGCGCCAAATGCCGCAAAGTATTTTGCGCGTTTTCTACGACAAGTTCCGCCGCGGCTGAAGGCGTGGGCGCGCGCAGTGCGGCGGCAAAATCGGTTAGAGTAAAATCGGTCTCATGCCCGACGCACGAAATTATCGGTATTTTGCCGGCCGCAACCGCGCGCGCCACTATTTCTTCGTTGAAACTCCATAAATCTTCTATGCTTCCGCCGCCGCGCCCAAGCAAAATCACGTCGACGGCCGGTTTAAATTTGTTCAGGTTTCTAATTGCTTCTACAATTTGTTCTTTGCTGCCTTCGCCCTGAACTAGAACCGGAGCAACGATAACCGATAAATTTCTGCCGCGCCGCTTAAGTACGGATAAAATATCCCGCAAAGCCGCGCCTGCCGGCGAAGTTATCACGCCGATTCTTGAGGGGAATTTAGGAAGCGGCAATTTACGCGCCTCGTCAAACAAACCTTCGGCGGAAAGTTTTTCTTTAAGTTTTTCAAATTCAAGATAAAGATTTCCCTGCGTTTGCACGGAAACGGATTTAACTATAATTTGATAACGCCCGCTTTTTATGTAGCAGGAAAGATCTCCGCGCGCTAAAACTTTATCGCCTTCTTTAAGCTTTTGTCCGCGTTGAGAGCTTTTAAACAATACTGCCGAAATCAGCGCGTTTTCATCTTTTAAATCAAAATAAATATGCCCGCTGGCGGCTTGTTTTAAATTAGAAATTTCGCCCTCGATACTTACGACGGCAAGCACGCCTTCAAGCATTTCTTTAACGACAAGGCTGATTTCGGTTACGGAAAAAACTTTTTCTTCGTCAAAAGGCAATTTGTTCATTAAGTAGATAATAACAAATAGGCAAAAATATTGCAAAAGTTGTTTTGTAATTTATATTAATGCGTTTCAACAAAAGCCTAAATATCAATCACGTCCGCCGGGTTGGTAAATAATCAGATGTCAATTTATTTTATAGCGCATAGCACCGTTATATTTTATATCTTTTGTGTGTGCCGTCAGCCGCAATAAAAACGCCTCCTAAGGCCTCGCATAATTCCTCATCTTTTTTAGTCATCGCCGAGCAATAAAATCCTCCGCCTTTCAGATTTGAACCGTATTTGCTTTTATCAAATATATAGCTCAGCCAATAACCGAAAGGTCCTCTAAGATGCCAAGCCTCAATAAAAATTCCGTATGCGGTGGCCTGTAATATAAATCTGAATGATCTCCCGTTTACTTTGTCGGAACTTATTTTAATACCATAATCAATATCTAAATTGCCGAAATCAGCTGTATATTCGCCGTGGGTCAAATAATATACTTCCTCAGCGTCTTTAATAGTTCTCATCACGCTTAAGGCTTCGGCGGCGCGGGATTTTTCAACAGCTTTCTGATACTGCGGCAGGGCAATAGCGGCTAAAATGCCGATAATTAAAACCACAACTAACAACTCTATTAAAGTAACCGCTTTGTCATTATACATTTTATACTCCTTGAATTAAATTAAACACACAACTCAAAACCAAAACGAAATAATCGAAATCGCGTGTTTTATCGGAAAAAGCAATAAAAAAACGGCTGCTATACTTGAGCTATACAAGGAACCCAAAATATAACAGCCGTAGTTTCCCGTTCGTGTAAACGGGAAACATTCAGCACAAAACACTGGGTTTATAACTCCCAATATTTTGTGCCTGATAACGGACTGTTTTTTTGCCTTGTATAAACTTTTGATTTCTCAAAAGCTCACCTTATTCTTCATAAGGTTCCAAAAACAGAATCAAATTTTTATAAGCCGATTTGTTGCCTTTTTCTCCCTTTTGTAAAGAGCCTGCCCTCGAATGTCTCTATCGGGGGGAGTGTCGCTGAAAGCGACGAGGGATTTAATATTGTCTTTGTTTGCTTATAACTGCTTACATTAAATCTCTCTTCCGACTTAGAGACTTTCGTCCCTAAGTCTCCCTCTCTCTTTACTAATGAGAGAAAACAGCAACGTCAATTTTTTTCGGCTTACATATAACAACAGTTTTCCTTCTTTCATTTACCGATTATTTTTATTACACAACAAATTTTGCTTCTTTTGTCATAATTTACCGTCATAGTATATATCTTTTCTAAAAAAGTATAATATTAATATGCAGTCACTGCGGGATATACGTCAGGAAATTAAAGCGATTTCTTCAACGCGGCAGATAATGCTTACGATGAAAATGATTTCTTCCGCGCGCATAAAAAAAGCCCAGCAGCAAATGGAGCAGGGCAGGCCGTTCGCTCAGAAAATGGCCGTTATGATAGATAATTTGCGCCGAGATATTCAAGATAAAGACAGCGCGATATATAAATCCCGCGCGTATAAGTTTTTTGATAATTCGCGCATAAAATGCAAAGACGCCGGCCTGATTTTAATTACGGCGGATAAAGGTCTTTGCGGAGCGTTCAACGCGACGGCTATGCGGGAAACTTTAAAATGGATACGCGCGAACGACGAAAGGGAAAAATATATATTTGTCGTCGGCAAAAAAGGACGGGATTTCCTGCGCCGGCTGAAAGTTCCGCGCTTGAATATCGTCGGAGAGCTTATAGGCGTTTTCCCGCGCACAAATTACGCGCACGCCGCGATGATACAAGAAGCAATGCAAACGTTAATTGACGAAGAAAAAATCAACAAAATAGATTTGATTTACAATAATTTTAAATCCATGGCCTCGCAAACGTTAATTATAAAAACGTTTCTGCCTTTTGATTTTGAAGAAATCCCGGGCGAAGACGATTTATCCGATTTTATATTTGAACCTAATATGCTTGAAATTTTTTTAACGCTTTTGCCGCGCTACATAAGCGCAAATATTTACAGGTTTTTACTCGAATCTCAAGCGGCCGAGCTTGCCGCGCGCATGAACGCCATGGAAGCGGCGTCCAAAAACGCCGGCGGCATAATTGACAATCTAAAAGTTAAACTAAACAAAGTGCGTCAGGAAACGATAACAAACGAACTTACGGAAATTATCAGCGGTGCAAACGCTTTAAATAATTGAGCTAAAGATAAGGGAAGATATATGAACAAAGGTAAAGTGGTACAAATAATAGGCCCGGCAATAGACGTGCAGTTTGACAATGGAAATTTGCCGGCGATAAATAACGCTCTGGAAATAAAAATAAACGGCAAAGAAAGCATTATAGCCGAAGTCGCGCAGCAGCTCGGCGATAATATGGTGCGCGCGGTTGCGCTTGCGCCTACCGACGGGCTTGCGCGCGGATTTGAAACCGTCGATACCGGCTCGCCCTTAAAAGTTCCCGTGGGCGAAGCGTGTTTGGGACGGCTTATGAACGTGCTTGGCCGAGCGCAAGATCACCGCGGAGAAATAAAAACGGATAATTTCGCTTCCATACATACGCCGCCGCCGCCGTTGGAAGAGCAGGTTACGACTCCGCAGATTTTTGAAAC